>NZ_CP185255.1:0-11008 GCF_048961765.1 Furfurilactobacillus cerevisiae | reverse complement strand
GATTATCACCTCAAACACATATTAAAATAAAAGTACCTTTTTATCAAGTACAGAACTTATAAAGGTACTTGATAAACAGACAAAAGGTACTTGATAAACAGACAAAAGGTACTTGATAAACAGACAAAAGGTACTTGATAAACAGACAAAAGGTACTTGATAAACTTCTGTGAGCCTTGGGAGAGTAGGGCTAAAGAGGGGTCTAAAAGAGGTTTAAAAGAGGTTTATAAAAGAGGTATATAAGAGGCGCCACTGTACGAGATACAAACCTAAAACAAAAAAAACACAAAGGAGTGAGCCAAAAAACGGCTCACATTAAACTCCAGTCGCTATGCTCCTTGCGCCTCACGCTGTTCGTTGCCTAAAAGGTGTGGCAAGCCACATTAATTCGGGCGCTGACGCCCCGAACCCCGTCCAAGCTGAGCCAGCTTGACCGCTTTTTCACTCGCCGTTAGGCAGGAAAGCAAAGTTTTATAGAAACTTTGGCTTTCGCCAATTCAGTGTTAAGACTGGTTTAGAGCTGTCAATTCCTTATGCTCCCACGCTGCGCTCGTCCGCTACCATTGACAGCAAACAGTTAGTTTTTCCGAATCTTAACAAGACTTTAAATGCTATATTCGTTTTTAAGGGCCTTATTTCTCGTTTCTAGCGATTTTGAGACTGTTTATATATATTTATACCAAAGGAAAAATAAAAAGCCCTCAACAGGCTCTTAGAGGGCTAAATAACGAAGCCAGGACGATTAATAACATCTTCTTGTCTTTTTTGCAAAATATAAGTGTATAAGGAATCATACAAATTCTTTTTAATCTCGTCAGGTTCATTGACAGAAGCTTCAAACAATTCTTGAATATCAACTTGCCAAGGATCAGCAAGCATTTCATCAATGGGCTTTAATACTTTCTTTTCGTCCATCTGAGTTACTCCTAACATTAGCTAATTATTTCAGGTTTAAATTAAAGGCATCTTTTTATAGTTAGTTATTCAAAGATTGTGTGTAAAAGGCACCCGTAAAATGTAGGAAAACGGCAGGTTAGAACTGTTGGTTTTCCTACATTTTTTGTATCATGAATCACATCAGAGTGTAGGAGGAATTTGATGTGAGACGTGATTTAAGAGAAGGAGTGACGATTTACGTGACTGAAAATATTAAGCCTAACTTCGCCGAGATTGCCCGGCAATATAATGTTGATTATCGAACCGTTAAGAAAGCCTATGAGGAAGTCAAAGCTGGACTTAAGGGCCGACCAAGTGGTCGACCGAAACGGCCAAGTTTACTGGATCCATTCAAGCAAACCATCGATTCAAAGCTTGAACTAAATTGTTCGGCTGCTTCAATTTTTAAATTTATCCAGAAGAAGGGCTTTACCGGCAGCTATACCCTCGTGAAAGATTATTGTCGCCAAACCCGCCGAGAACGAGTTAAGAAAGCTACCATTCGGATTGAACATTCCCCTGGTCTCTCTGCTCAAGTTGACTGGAAAGAAGAAATGGCCCTAGTGAGCAGCGAGGGTGAGCTGTTTAAATTCAATATTTTCTTGTATGTATTGCCTTATTCAAAACTCAAATATATGACACTAACCTTTGATCGGAGCCAAGATACCCTCTTTTCTTGCTTACACGACGCTTTCCTTCATACCGGAGGTATTCCGACGGAAATCTGGTTTGATAATATGAAAACCGTTGTGGATCATACAAAATCCCAGTTTGGCCACGCTGTCTTTAACGAACGGTTCCACGAATTCTGTAAAGATGCCGGTTTCACACCAATTGCTTGTCGACCATTCAGACCACAAACTAAAGGTGCAGTTGAAGCCCTTGCTCGCACGGTTGAACGTTTACGGCCATACAATACTGAATTTGCTGATGGAACTGAGCTAATCGAACTAGTTCATATGCTCCGAGATGATCTAAATCATGAAACTTCGCAGGCCACGGACGAAGTCCCGTACCTGAAATGGTTAGACGAAGAAAAAGAGTACCTTCATCGCGTTCCAGTTAATCTCCTTGAACCATACTTCGAAGAAAACATTACCCGTGTCGTTTCGAAGGAGGCCATGATCAATTTCCGCAAATGTAAGTACTCAGTAGATCCGCGATACATTGGTTGTACGGTTGCTGTTGAAATCTCCAATGATGAGCAGCGCATTCACATTTATTATAACGGAGAAGAAATTCGTACGCACTCCATAACTACCAATTCGCTGAATTATGACCCCCAAGATCAGTTCAATATCCTCAAATCTGATTTGCTTAAAGGGCGGACAGATGAAGACATTTCAGCTTACATTCGTGAACATATGACTGATTACGACAACTTATAGGAGGCTACCATGACCACTAATAATCAAATTCTTTTAAATAATCTTGAGCGCTTAGGGTTAAACAAAATCCGTGAATACTTGCCGAATTACCTTGATCAAATTCACACTGATAATCTGTCATTAACTGAGGCGCTAATTGATTTAACTAATTCGGAACTCCAGAATCGACACGAAGGTCAGATTGCACGGGCCATTGGCCGTGCTCGGTTCCCCAATACAAAATCCCTAGATACATTTGATTTTAGCTTTCAACCCAGTATGAATCGCCAAGAGGTTCTGGAATTCCAGAATCTGGCTTTTATGGAAAAGTCTGAAAACTTAATCTTTATTGGCAATCCGGGAGTCGGTAAAACCCACTTGGCAATTAGTATTGGGATTGAGGCCTGTAAACAGGGCTGTCGGGTTCTCTTTATTAATTGTCATGAGCTGTTGATTAGATTGAGAGCAGCTTACGAAAAAGGACTGCTTGATCGATCTCTAAGCCGCTATTCGCGCTATGACCTATTAATTATTGATGAAATTGGGTATTTGCCAATTGGTCACCAAGAAGCTAACCTCTTATTTCAGCTAGTCAATGCCCGCTATGAAAAGCATTCAACGATCATTACCAGCAATAGTGATCTATCCGCTTGGGTTGATATTTTCCAGAACCCAACTGTGACAGCAGCCATTCTCGATCGCTTGGTTCATCATGTTCACGTAGTGAAGATCACTGGTAAATCTTACCGATTACGTGGCCTCAAGTAACTGCCGAAAACCTACATTTCTTTCTGCCGAAAACCTACATTTTTAAACTGCCCTTGACAATTGTGATTAAGTTTAGAAAGAAAAACGGTGTAAAGCAATTAAAAAGATTTGTTTGAGCGCAGCGAAACCTAATACAATTTTTGGGATATCGAAACACGTCAAAGTTAGTTGACGTGTAAATGCGCATTGAACTAAAAAAACCCTTTTATTTTAATGATCAAGTTAGCTATTTTTTAGCGTCATTAAACGGAATGAAATGAGTTTAATGCGCACTTACACCCTTGACAGATGTCAAGGGTAGATTTAATCCCCATCGAAATGGGTATTATTTGTATTAGAAGGCTAGCGCCAACTATAAAAAAACTAGAGCTGAATATCAAGATTGATCAATCACATTGCGAAGGATCCAATGACTATAAGCAAGACGAGCACTGGGAGTTATCACCCAGGGGTGATTAATTTCAAAAATTTGAATTTCAGTTGCTAAGTAAAGTGGCGTCTTGCCATGATTAAAAGCAAAAATGGGTTGCGGAAAATCAGGCTTACTAGCAACTTGATGAACACTTTGACGAGAGTTCATCTGCCAACGAATTTTTAAATCTTCACGCGACAATAATTTTGGCAGGTGTGTTTTTTCAATTTGAGCTTGTTGTTGCAACTTTTGTGTAAACTCTTGTTTGGTCTTGTTTTGATGCCAATCATCAAAAAGATCATACTTGTTGGTTTCAAAATCTAAATCCATAAAAACACCCCCCTAACCAAAATCAATTTGATCTAGCATCGTTTCGGTACTAGCCTGGTCTAAGCCTAAATAAGCTAAAGTCATTGCCTCACTGGAATGATTTAGCAAATTCATGACTAAGCCAATATTATAATTTGATTGCGTGTAAACGCGATAAGCCCCGGTTTTACGCATCGTATGGGTCCCCAGATAATTAATTCCTAACAGATCGCCAACCTTACTCATGATTTTGTAAAATTGTTTTTCTGTAATATGGCGCTCGGGGTGCTGAATCGAGGGAAACAACCAGTCAGAAACCAAATGGTTTTCTTGCAACCAAGCTTGATAGGCTAATAAATCAGTTTGCACGGGTTTTAAGTAGAGCAGGTTAGCTTTACCGGTCTTTTGGTCGTGGATAAACGCATTCTGACGCACGGTGCCGTTTTCGTTAAAGACATCTGTCCAACGAAGCTTCATAACGTCGCTCACTCGCAACAGAGTCGCTTTACCCACTTGAAAAACGGTATAGTTACGCCAACCAGCTTTGAAATTATGGAGTAACGTATCTTGCACTTCTTTGAGCACATTTGAATCTTTGATTGGTAAGACAATTTGTTGCATAGTTTTAGCTCCTTAAAAAATTGATTTTTAGTACAAATTAAAGTACAATATTAAGTACAATGAAAGGGTGGTAAATATGACATTAGCACTAACACAGAGCGATTTTCGCGCTAACCTAAAAAAATATTTAGATCAAGTTAATGACGAAGACGAAACCGTTTATATTGCTCGTTCAAATAGTCGCGCAGTAGCCATCGTTTCACAAGAAAAAATGGACTGGCTAGAAAGAGCATTAAAAGCTAAAGAAGGTTCGTTAGAATATGCAATTGCACGTGATCAGTTAATTAAACGCCATGTTTTACCTGACGATGAAATTGTTGAATCAGATGATGATTATTGGGGTCAGTTTAAATAATGAAAAAACTAAGATTTAAACCACGTGCAACCTTTAATGCTGATCTAAAACGGTTAGCCAGTTTAGACAAATCTATTATTGATGAAGTTCGAGCAGCCATTGACCTGTTGCTTGAGCAACAACAATTACCACCAGAATTTGAAGATCATGAGCTTAATCGGCGAATGAGCGGTTATAATGAATTTCACTTACGAGATACCCCGAAAAACAAAACACCAAGCGAAACTAACGATGTCCTGGTTGTTTATACGATTGATAAAGATGAACTAGTCTTAATTGGAATTCGAGTCGGATCGCATGATCGTTTATTTCCTGGTCAAAATCGTGCTAAAAGGTATCGAAAAAATGACAAATAAAAGAAGCTATTTCTGGTATATAAAAATAAATAACCCCTAATATCTACATTATAGATATTAGGGGTTATTCTTTCAACGTTTTCGAGGGGGTATTTGATAGAAATGGACCCTGTACGTTCTAATTTTCTTTCTTCAAAGCAAGATAATCAGTTGGTTCAAAACTAAAATATTGTTCTAGATTGCCATGATACTTCTCTAATTTTGCTTCCTTATTAATATCGTAAACACGATATAGCCAATATGATGAATTATCCTCTTTAGCGTATTGGCGTTCATTTTGAGAAATATAAAACCCCGCGTTTACAATCTAAGTGCAACACATAATTAAATAGACCAAAAAGGCCATGATGACCTATTCTTATAAGCAACCAAGCACATAAGAAAGGCACATCATGACCAACATCAAGCGTACCATCTCTAAGGCTTACCAACAACTATCAAATTTTGATCGCGTTCGCATTGAAACTCTGCTCAATCAGGGATTCTCCCAAGCACGGATTGCCCGCGAACTCAACCGCTCTCGTAGTACTATTTCGCGTGAGATCACTCGTGGCTCCGTTCTACAGCGAATTCCCGGGCATAAGGTAGCGTTGATTTACTTTGCTGATACGGCAGCTTATCTGCACGCTCAGCGGCGGGAGCGGTGTCGCCCCAAGACGATGCTTGAGAAGAACCCCGAGTTCTACGCCGCCTGTGCCGCTGCCATCAAGCAACGTCCACGCGTACACAGTGTGGACAGCTTCGTGCACACCTTCAAACGGGAACACGCAGACGAGGTTGTTCCTTCAACACCAACGGTTTACCGGGATATTGAGGCCGGTAGATTCGAACTACGGACCCACGACTTACCGCGCAAACCCAGTTTGCGAATTAAACGAAGCCATTCCCATACCCGCACCAATAAGACAAAGCTTGGTACCTCGATTGATGAAAGACCCATTGAAGTTCAAGACCGTCGGCAAGGGGGGCATTGGGAAGGAGATTTAGTGAAAGGTAAGCGCGTTGATAGCGAACCTGCGTTGCTGGTTTTGACAGAGCGGACGAGTCGCTTCGAAATCATCATCAAGCTCGCTAACTACAAAGCAAGTACCTGTAAGGTGGGACTTCAGTCCATCATTGATGATTACGGTGCGGAATACTTCACCACCATCACCTTTGATAACGGCAGTGAGTTCGCACAACTAGATTCAGTAGAAGAAACTGATGTCTACTTTGCTCATCCGTACTCACCATGGGAGCGCGGAACAAATGAGAACCAGAACGGCCTTCTACGAGAGTTTATTCCGAAAGGTCGCTCACTCCACCATTACGACATCATTGATATTCAGAGCTTCCAGGACGCACTCAACAGCCGGCCTCGTCGTATCTTGGGCTACCGGAGTGCGGCGGAACTGATGCCGGAACTCTAAGCTGTGTACCACTTATAGGATTGGACTAGAAACTGTTGCACTTAGATTGACAATACGGGAAATTAATCGTTTAGGCTATGAATTAATGATTAATTTCCATGTTAATTGGAGCACCGCATTCTTTGCAGGTGTGCAATTTTCCAGCACATGCCGGACACAGTTTATCGACTAGTGTTGACGGAAAAGTCATACTGGTACTGCAGTTGTAACAGCGGATGCTGGTAAAAGTCGAACCGCTGACTCCCGGTGATCCGTAAAAACAGTACTGACATTTATGCTGTTTAAGCCGAGTTTCCTTTTCAGCCATCTTTTTGCATACGGATTAAAGCGCTGTGTCCTTCGTTATAAAATAGATTCAGCAGTTTATCATTCGATAAAACAATTCACTACTTTACCCAGATTAAAATTTCTGACTTCTCACCTTTTTTACTCCTATACTAAAAAATAGTAATGATGTAATTTTAATCATTCCAATCAACTGTTTCCGTGTTGCCAAATTGTAATGCCTTATTGTTGTAACTCTGTAATTTATCCGCTTTTATTTGTTCTTCTGATGTCCGATGATTAGCTTGCATTTCGAACAAAAACCCAAAACAACCCGGAATAAATGATAATAATACCCAATAACTTCCAGAAATTGCAATACATGCAATTATTGTAAATATTGAAAATAAGATTCCTTGATAATGATTTCTTATTGCATGCAGAAAAGTTATATGCTCATTAACCTTCGGTGTAACTATGAATTTAGCAGGTTTGTTCATTAAAGCTAGTACGGTAGACTTGATTGTAATAAAATAAAAAGACCCATATAACAACATTGATTCTACTTCATAAATCAATAAATCTAAGAATTTCATACCGTTTTTTAAATGAAAAACACTATCGACTAAACTTTGACTAAAGTAACAGACTAACGTCGGTAATAACATAAATAATTGTGTTACTAGTGGAATGTGCAACTCTGGACAAATGATACTAACAATAACTAAGCTAATATATTGAAAAGCACTTATTGGAACTGATAGGGTAAAACAAAACAAATCGATTTTTTGATAGAGACTTATGGTCTTTGACTTGATGATTCTCGACGCATATTTTCTAAAAAATTCAAAATTTGCAGAACAAAACTTACTAGATCTAATCATTAATGCTGTCATATTAACAGGAAACGCTTCATTACCGTAAATTTGTGAAGCAAATTTAATGTTCCAGCCTTTTAGTGTAGCTTCAATAGAAGTACAAAGGTCTTCTGCCACCGCATAAGGTATTTGTCCAATATCTTCAAAGCATTCACGTGACATCATGACGCCATGACCTAATTCAATACATAATGCACCTCCAGTTTGGCCTACAGAAACGCCAGACACAGTTTTATTTAACCAGCCACCTTCAACGCTTCGTACAACGTTTTGCACTGGCCAAAAAATATTGCCAGAACTAGAGAAAGTACGCATAAACGAATTGTGGTTTTGTCCACTAATGTGATTACACTGAAGAATGCCAATATCATTGTAATAAAACATCTTTAAACATTTTTCTACAAATCTATTTTCTAATAATTCATCGCTATCTAGGATAACAAAGTAATCGTAGTCATGAGTGCCATTACACAAATAATTGTTTAAGTTTCCAGCTTTAGCATGCTTGTTTTGAGAATCTCTGACTAACTTTACATTAGGATGGGCTACCACAAAATCATCAATCATCTTGATGTATTTGGGGTCTGTAGAGTTATCCAAAATAACACCCTGCGTGTTATCATATGTCTGTTTTAAACATTGAGCTAGTGCATAAGGTATAAAATCATTATAGGTCGTATACAATAACTCAACTTTAGGGTGCCAGTCTGCAGGCGTTTCTTTTGCGAGTATTGCTAGTTCGGATTCTTTTACTTTGTCTTTAATCATTGCATAGCGGATAGCGATCATAATATTAGTTATTCCAAGCAAAAAGAAAAGTGCCACAAATAATTGATTGAATATAGGTAAAATTACTTCTAGTGGTTGCTTTTTAGTTAAAATAGGAAGTATGCTATCTGTGTATGTTAAATATTCATATAAGCACATAATAAACAACCAAATAATTAAAATAACTGGTACAAAGACTGGTTTAGAATGAAACAAGTGAAATTTTTTTAGTTTTGAATCATTATCATTTAACATTTATACTACATTCCTTTAATTTTTTTTCCATAAAATATGGATTGAAGTCAATATTTGAGACAGGTTTTAAGAGACATTCAGAACCGCGTTTACCTTCCACAGCTCAAATAAATCATTAACCTGTATTGTATGGTACATCCAAATATATTAACTTTACTTTTCCAGCGTATTGTTGTTTCAAACTATGCAAAGCTATCAAGTTGTTCCCCTTGATGATTAAATTTTCATCATCAAACTTATCAGTGGATACACCTTCTAAATTTTCTTTATCATACTTAGTGGCATTGACAAATATCTTGGGTTCTAACAATTCATCAATTTCAGGCTTAGCAATTGTTTCATGCAAAAAGGGTTCGTCAGCATCTTTTTGATCTTCTTTCGTCATGCCAGCTTTTAACACGGTATCTTTGAATGGAAAATCTAGAACCACATCAGCAGATTCGTCAATAAATTTTCCATTAGCCGTTAAACCGATTTTATTTGTATATTTTGTATAACTGTCTTCCCAAAATCCTTTATATTCAAACATCTCAATAAATTGATTAAGTTTAAATACTTCAGTATCAGCTATCTTTTCTACATAATTTTTATGTATTAAAGGATCTTTAAATAACTTTGTCATCAATTCATGATCGAATTTATCCAGATCATTAATTACATTATTCCGTTTTAGAGAACCCTTACTAGTTAAATACTTGTTTCCAAACTCTCCTAAAATACTTTTGACTTGAGACATTATCTTAGGCTCTATTTTCACGTTTAATCCACCTTTTTAATTTTTACCAGAAATGCCACCAACTATTATTGGCTTTATTATTATTAGATACTTTCTTTTCTTTCTGCTTGTCGTTTTTATCTTTGACTTGACTAGAATTAATGTTATTCGACAAGGTATCATCTTTATCATTTTTTGCCCGTTTTTGAATTGAACTAGAGGGTTCAGACAACTCACTCAGTTTCCGTACATGCTCTTTTAATCGATGGTTTTCTGCTACCGTGGCTAGTTGTAACTGCTGTTGCTGATCCACCAATTTTGTTAGGCGATCTATTTGTCGATCTTTGTTACTTATTTGCTGGTCTTTGGTAGCAAGCTGTTTGTCACGTTGAGACTTTAAATCTTCTATTTCTCTTCTTAGAGTAACAATTAGCTCATTATTTTCCTTGCTAGATTTTGTCACTTTTTTGCCACCTGTTTGTTGGTTCTTTGCTACCAAAGGCTTTGCTACCTTGTCCCTAATAATCCTTTCAGCTGTAAGGCTAATCATGTTTGTACCTTGACTATCTTTTTGTTGGTTCTTTGTTGGTAGTCTTTGGTAGTGATATTGAATAGTTTGTTTAGAGACCTTCAATTCATCAGCAAGTTCTCTAATAGTTTTAGACATGATTTTAAAACCCCTTTCGGAGATCAGCGAGAAATTCTTGTCTTGCTTGATCTCTGATTTTTTGATCATGTTCAGCTTGTTTTTCAGCCAGTACCTGTTTTTCAGTTGTTCCTAAAGGCAAGCATTTAACTTTGTCAATTGCACGCCACTTTTCTTTATCTGATAATTCATCATTGTGCTGAATGTTAAAGAGTTTTTGACGCTCATCTTGAAATTTGCCTTGAGAAAAATCATTTGCGTCCTTTCTTTCAGGTTCCCAAGTAAAAGAATAACCGATAACTGGTTTTCCTCTGCCTTTACCATATTTTTTTCTAATCGTTAGCCCTCTAAAAAGCGGGGTTAATTCTTCTCTAATTGGCTTAATAACCTTTTTGTCAACATTTGAAGGACTATTCCAATAACTTTTAGGTATATCAAGCAATTCAAAAAAATCTTCTTTAGAGAAATAAGAATAGCCAGTAGTTCGAAATTGCTTAATTAGACGAAACATTGTTTTAGCGTAACTGCTTTTTAAATTTCTAAATTCTGTTAGGGCATAACGAACCCAACTTTCTAAATCGTTTAGCAAGTGCAATGCTTTGGGATAAATCTGAATATCAACATAAGGTTCTTCAGCTTCACCTTTAATTTCAAATTCAGTAAACATAACAAAAAATTCACGATTTAAGCCACTCTTACTTCTACGGCCAAACCTAAGGCTGAGGATCTTTTGGTATGTATTTTCAATATCATCAATAAAACGTTTATTTGCGGTTGGTTTATAGTTACTAAGCTCTTTTAACTGGTCAAAAGAGAAACGAACAGTTTTATTCCCTTGATCCCGCATGCGGGAAACAATTGAAAAAAATAAATTCATCTCAATTGGGGTAAATTTTCTCAAGGGAATAGTATTCAACTCAGGATCATACTTAACTAACTCATTAGACAT
>NZ_CP185254.1:0-88994 GCF_048961765.1 Furfurilactobacillus cerevisiae | reverse complement strand
ATTTCCATCTCCTGAATGATTTCTGCGTTACACCACGCATCATGAACTTTTACACAATGGAAACAACATTCGCCATCTCACGCAAAAAGCCGTGCTCTTAACGGGCACGACTCTTCGAATACATATTGTTATATCCTTGACTAATTTTGTGATCGAGTTTGGGATCTCTTTGAACTACAGGAACTTTAGCCAAGTCTGTTAAGAACTCTTTTGCCGAGAGCTGCGTATGCCCAGGTCCAAAACCACTTGTAAGTTGTTCGTTCCAATCTTTGCCCTTCAGCGGGACTTCAATCACGAGTTGTCCATACAAACTGTTGTATTGATCTAAATACTCCAGCTCGCCCATCTTTCCGGCATTATCGTTATCCAAGCACAAATGTACTTGTTTAAAAAGTTCCTGGTGATATTCTTGTGCATACCGTGACACTGTGCCGATTTTGCTCCCGGCTCCATCGAGACTAAGAAAAGAATTATTAGTTTGACTAAGTTCAGCAGCATGTAATTGAAAATAGGACAAAGCATCAATTGGTGATTCAAACACGTATAAATTATCTCCACCAGTGCCTGTCTCAAAATTAAATCCTGTATTAATACGGCTATCCATAGCATCTTTTTTTAAAGTGCCACGTCTGCCAAATTCTTTATGATCAATCCACGTTCCCTGCTGGTTTCCGCCCACTTCTTTACCGTCTTTATCAAACCATGCGAAAAAGGCCGCGTGGTTCTTCAGTTCACGAATATAACCGGCATCAATCATACTGGTGACCAAAATCGGCGAAAGCTTTCGCGTGTCTTGTAAGTATTTACGCACTTCAGAAGTGTCAGCTTGCCCGGGATAAATGTTTTGTCGATATGCAGTTCCATCTAAACGATTACCGCCATGTGAGCGACGCCCAACAACCGGCACAGCCTTAACATGTGATGAAGGATTTTGCGCAAATTCTTGCAATTTTTTCCAAGTTTCCGCCACGCTCAATCCTTCGTATTCCCGAATAAAATTGTATAAATTGCCGTCCTTACCCTGAGAGTTCCAGTTAAACATGTTATGCTTCAAATCCACAACTAAGGAATTATGATCACGCAGCTTTACAAAGTTTCCCCCAGCGTCATAGGGAATGCCAGAATAATCAAGATAACTTTTAATCGACAAATTAGCTAACTCTTTTGTGGAATAGTTCTGTCTGCGCATAAAAATTCACCTCTTGTTTTTAAAAACTCAAATAATACACACGACTGCTGAATCACAATTAACTTAAAAGATGAATGACTTTTGGCCATTCACCTTTTCATTTTTATAAATCAGCGTGCTATGGTTCTCCGTTGAACTCGACTTTGAACAACTTCTCGTCGGTGTTGAACTTCAAGATGTTTCACCAGGTCTGAAGCCGAGATGCCTGAATTCTGTACTGTCTTAACAGCCGTCACTCGCTCATTTAACGGTAATTGTTGGCTTAAATGATTAAACCGCTCGGTGCCTTCAATACCTGCGCGAATATATTCACGCTGATTGGGGTTTAACCCGTCAATCTTACTGAAGTCTACAGTGTGATGCATGTCATGCGGATCCATACCGTTCGATCGCGCTATTTTGTCATTCATCGTTGTCCCTCCTAACGTTTCGGTTGTGTTTTTGCTCGGTCAGCTAGCCGTGTTTGCTCTTGTCTAGCAAACTGAGGATTTTGCTTCATGTATTCTGCGCGTGATGGCGCGTGTTCAAGGTCTTTATCGACCGTTTTAACAACCTTACGCGCAAAATTGGCAGAGCCAATGTACACCCGTTTTCGTTCTTTTGGTGAAAGATCACCAATGGCCTTAGCCTGCGCTGCATTAAATTTAAATCCAGAATCGTTCTCCGTGATACCAGCGTAATCACGCACCATATAACGCGTCATCGCCGACTGGGCTGAACGTAAAGGATCTTCTTGCCTAATTGGATTAGGTACATGGTTCGTCACAAACGCATTTGTGACCGCGCCAAGCTTTGATGGCCAAGCCTTATCGCCAACATTATGTTGGCCCTGTGCAATACCTTCAGCAAAATAAAGAAGTTTTCCTTCAAATTGTTCGGCGGAATACATTCGTGTCGCTTCAAACTCAACCGGCTTGCCATTAACAGAATGATCAACAGGCTTAAAAACGGCCACAGACTTCAATTTATGATCACTAGGAAGCTTCAGTCCACCAGCTTCATAGACTTTCCGAGTCGCAAAATGCTTTCCCTCTGGATCAAACTTCATCAGTAAAGAACGATTCTCACGGCCATAGTTCAAAAGTGGACCAGTGTGACTGATTGTTTCTTCTAGAGCCTCAACTGTCGCCGTCTGATCGTTGAGGGCCTTGCCAGCACGCGCACCCATCCAATCTAATGCAGAGCGATCATTTTTTTCGCTTTGACCACGCGCCTTGTCAGTCTTTTGCACTGATTTTTCAGCAGCTGGAGTATCTATTGATTTTCCTTTACTTTCCCCTGAAGGTCCTGACTCGACATTTTCATTTACTTTCTCATTTTCCTGCCGTACTGTGCGTTCTACCGTAGTTTGCTTATCTGTCTGTGCTAATCTGGTTGCCAAACCAGCAAAATCACCAGGTTGATTAGACTCCTTTACTGAAGCAGCAGGGTTCACATCATGGACCCTTTCCTTACTTTGCCCAGTCTCTTTTGCAAACTCATGATCGAAACTGTACCCATATGCTGGCCATGCTGCAGAGACTGTGTAACCAGCTTCATCAAGCACTTTTTGTTGTGTTGAGTTCAAATGCTGGCCATCAGTAGTCAGAGCCATCTTTGTTTCCGGAGTCAGCAAAACCATACCGGTTTTGTCCAACGTCTTTGCCCAAAATTCATCGTCATAGCGACTTAAATCAATGCCTGGCAAGCCCTCAATCATGCGATGATCGTATGATCGCTCCATAGGTTCTTCAGGGTCCGAGCCCGAAATCATTGAACCGTCAGTCAGCAAATAGATTGCTTGACTAGGATCATCGGTCATGACATTGCCTTGATCCTCCACAAATTTCTTAATGGTGCTGTTTGATATTAGTCCATCTTGTTCTTTTTTTCCGACCATATTATTAAGCCCTTTCTATTTGTGTCAACAGCTGTAAACACTGTCAGAATAGGGTTCAATATTTAGTTCCGAACTTTCGCCAAGACAAAACAAAAAGGACAGCCATTGGCCGTCCTTCAACACGTATCAATTAACTTTTCTGGTTTGTTAGAATCTCTGTATGTGCTTCGTTAACTGCCACGACCATGTGGTCATACAAAAAATTCAATAATAGATCGTCAACCTTGACGACAATATCAATTTCATCAGCAAATAGCGTGACTACTACTCGATTAACACCGTTCTTTCCAGGAATAATATTTGTGATTATGCCAAGTTCACCATTCATCGTTGAACACTCCTTTACCGTTCAAAGCCTGTTTCAATTGCCAATGCTTCACGTCGATCATCTCGATCAATGTCATCGCCACTATCCAAATGATCGTTCATAGCCTGCAATTGTTTACGACAACTACCCTTAAGCTCACCAGCTAGGCCTTTAAATATGGCATGTTGGGCTTGATTGAAAGGCATTTGCTCACGGACATCCAGCGTTTTCTGCTGATCAACTTTCTTCTCATCAGACTCTTTTCGAGCTTGTGGGCCGTGACGGTTCAGATAATCAACATGCTTTATTTGCTGGAACAGACGATTGTTTTCGGCACGTAACTGCTGTTTTTTTTGAATCGTTGTTCCTGGTTGATCAATTCGCTGATTATTTAAAAAGACTTGGCTCTTAGTTTGCAATAATTCTTGATCTCGAACCAATTGTTGTCTGACACTGGCCAAATCATCGGTCGAATAATATGCCTTCAAACCAGGATCATCAGGAAAGTCACGTAACCACTGCTGTTCTTGTTTTAATGATCCACTGCGTGCACTGACAAGCTCTGGTGATGCATTGGACACCTGCAATACTCCAATTGGCGTCTGAGAGCGTTTCAACGCAGCCAATTCTTGGCTCTCGGCTTTTGTGCGCTTAAAACGCGGCTTCTTCTGCAAATTTACATATCGTAATTCTTGATTTAACCGGTTAGTCAATCGCTGTTGTAATTCATGATCACCTTCAGATGATTGTAAACGTGCTAACCGCGCTTCTATTGAAAAGCGTTGCTGTTCAAGATTCATCAGTCGCAAATGGTTCTTACGCAGTCCAAGTTCCAGCTTTAAACTGGCCGATTGATTACCTGGTTGCTGATCCTTAATCAATGCCTTTAATTCATCAATCCGCTGACTGTTAGTAAAAAAGTCGTCGTTCTCAACTTGCTGCGTCAGCTTAGATTTGGCCCCTTTTTGGTCATAGTTAGAGACGGTTCTAAAGACTTCATTCAGTAAGCGGTCATGAACCCGTTGCATTTGCCGATTTTTTGACGCTACATCAATCTGCCCATAGGCTGATTGTCGCTGTGCTAATTGGCGGTTAAGCGTCTGCGTCAGTTGTTGATTCAAGCCCTTCAGGTCATGCTCTAACAACTCATTAATTATGTCATCACCAATTTGGTGTGCTTCAGCAAAATCCTTTCGATGATTACTCGCACGCCATTTGCGTTTATCCGAATAATCTGGCAATACCAGCACTAACCGTTCCAGTTGTTGTTCAAGCTCTGTGTTTGGTTGCTGCAGGTCAGTTTTCATCGTAGACACCAAGTTTTTGCGCAACAAATTAATCCGGTCCTCAATCTCAATTTCCTGATCTCGATTATTGGCCAACTGTCGATGCACTTCACGTTTAAATATGTCAAACGAGCGTTTTGAGAAGGTTCCTTTTGGTTGCCCATCTTTCGTCAGCAACCTGGTATTGCGCTCTTGAGCAATAGCTAAATGAACATGTACATGATGTGTGTTCAAATGGATGTCCCCGAACCAGAAACTATCCTGCTGCAAATTTTCTTGGATCAGCATGTCTGGCATCGCTTTTTGAATAGCAGCCTTGAGTCGCCGTTGATCAACATGACCGTTTGTTGCATTGCGAACACCAATCCGTTTAAGAAAGTCATTGTCAAAACTGACAACACCTTGCCACATAATCGTGCCGTTTTTCTCACCGCGAGCAAGTCTCTGTCGCAACTGTTGTTCTTGATCACGCGTGATATTGAAATCATCCTGATCAAATGTTGGTAATCTCACCTGCCCAGCATGGGTGACTGAGTTTAATTCTTGATTGAAGCGAATTTCCTGTTGAGTTAAACGATAAGATTGCCCTTGATCCAGCTCACCTTGCTGTTTCAAAAGCTTTCGGCGCTGCGTAATCAGTAAATGTAATTGTTCCTGCAGCCGCATAGCCTGCTGTTGCTGCTTTTCTGGCAACTGATGAATTAAATCTTTTAATGTGTCCTGGCTGACGTCATCTTCTAGCGTTGTCGCAGGATTACGATCCATGTAGCCAATGTATCCAGCCCGAACAGCTTCAGAGTCTTCTTGGACATTTGGTCCCAATTCATAGTTAAGGTTGTAATCTGCCTTCATATCGACAGCGTTGTCACGCTCCATGTAATTCAAGAAGTTGGCTGAAGCCGCGTGAAACTGTTGTGTGTAGATTACATCCGGTCCATGTTGACTTTTATTTGCGTTTCGCATGATTATCAAGTCCTAACGTAATTTTTAAGTCAGCTACTTTATCACGTGGCATATTAATCACGAAATCTGACTTAATCATTTCGCCATCCTTGAAGGGCCGTAAATCATGTCTAACCGTACTGGCATTGATCCCCAACAATTCAGCAATTTCTCGATACCTTAAACCATAATTACGGTAAACGGTCGTTAACAGTCGCAGCCCTTCTTTTTGCCCATGACCTCGCCAGGCACGTCGTAACGGGACTGGTTCATCAGGAGAATTATTTTCAGACAAGCCCGCCCGAATACCCAGTAACAACGTTCGATTACGATCGACGCGATCCTGGTTCGTCTGATATTTATCAAAATCGACGTCTTCGAAATGGTTAAGGCGCCGCTCTGTGCCGACCATACGAAACCATTCTTCGTCTGCCTCAAGTTCGTGCAATTGGTGGATCATATCAATATCCATTTATTCCCCCTCATACTTTCTGCGTCGTTGTTGCTGTTTCAATAAAGCGTTGCGATTGGCATCTTCACGCACGACATGATGTAAATTTTTGTGGATCGCAAATTCAGTCGTGTCTTTGTCATACATACTTTCAATTTTTAAAAAGTTATCAGGGTCAGCACGCGTCAAAGTAACATTTGTCGCCATGGTTAGGTAATAATTTTCAGTAATTCTATCCATGATGGCCGTTAATCGACTGTCTAAGTGATCGCGAAGATCATCACCATCGATCCCTGAAATTGCCTTAGATTTGGCCACTGCATATCGTTGATTAGCCCGCTTGGGTGTCGCCAAAAAGATCTCGCCAAACGTTGCCAAAACGAAATTAAACAGTCCACTGTCAGAGAGCTTGCCGTTGTTAACATCAGTCCCCTGACTTCTGGCCCAGTCCTTTAATTGCGCAAACAATAAATCATTTTGCTTCGATAACAACACAGTGACACGACTCTCACTATTTTGAAGGCTATCTTCATGTTGCGTCGTTGGCAGCTTATTCTGCCGTTCAACTTGATTACTCATATTGCATCACTTTCCTTTGAAGTTCGGCGCATCAGCCGCCTGCGGAACCACCATCGCGTTATCAATCACGCTGCGACCCGTTAAATAATTGAACTTAACATTTGGCTGAACATTGAATAAAAAGACGTTATAGTTCAACGTGCCGTCTATGGACGCAGCTTGCATATGAACCCCTGCGGCCATTGTGTTAATGCCTTTAAATACTGGTGTAACCTGATAGACCACTTGTTTATTTGCAATCAAGGCCTTTTGGACCTTCTGTTCATATGGCCATTGCAATTCTTGATTTGTAAAGGTCGTTTCTGTGAAAAGGTTCTTGGGATTGTCTTGATCACCACTCTGCAAGTTGGGATTGTACGAGCCATCAACCGCAATCCCTTTCGACAACGAGTATGCAATAATGTGCCCACGATTAACGACGTAGGTCCCTTTGACTCGTTTTTGGTGCCAGCCGGTTGGATTAACCGTCTGCTGTTGCCTTAATGCGTCATTCGTGACGTTGGCTTTGCATAAATATCCGGTGTTACCGGTACTGGTTCGACCCATATTATCCAACGCTGCATATTGAACACTGTTCGCATGCCAACTGTTTGGATCTAATGTCGCCTTGCCACCGTTAACCTGGATGACCGGGTTACTGCCTGGTTGATACACCAGATTAGCTAAATTATTTGGATCTGCATTTTGCGACACTGGTT
Source organism: Furfurilactobacillus cerevisiae (assembly GCF_048961765.1). Classification (GTDB taxonomy): domain Bacteria; phylum Bacillota; class Bacilli; order Lactobacillales; family Lactobacillaceae; genus Furfurilactobacillus; species Furfurilactobacillus milii_A. The sequence continues at coordinate 81,663 of NZ_CP185254.1, read as the reverse complement.
TGTTGACGGTCCCTAACTGCACATTTAGCGGCGGAAAATAGAAAAAACTTTTAAAGCCAAAAACAAGCGCAATACAAGCCAATATAGCAATTAACCAAATTCTCTTCTTACTCATCATTCCCTCCGCCATCAACCGTAATTGCTTCTAGCACAGCACTAGTCAGATCTACCATGTTTTCATTAACTCGATTGTTGCTAATCGTTAATTTATTAATTTGATCGCCGAAAAGGTGCAAATAAGCGCGGATGCTAGGGTCTTCGTTGCCATTAATTTCTCTTAATAAGATTGACGCAACGTAGGCACTTAAACTTGAATTGTTTTGACGAGCCTTGCTTTGTAACTGATTCTTCAATTCTGCCGATATTCGCACACTAATCGTCTCCATAGATGTCTCCTAGTTGGCTTCGCACTTTAGTTTTAGAAATCAATCTTGCCGCCACCAGGGTAATTTAAAGGCGTCAGCAAAATAACACGATAAATAATTTTTGATTTTTGACGGTACCACTTTCGTGGCTCGAATGAAGTCCAAGAGTTCCATTTTGTTGACGCTCGATACGGGATTAGCTCAATCGTTGGATGTTTGACAGTAGAGGACTGTCTCACAGCAAACGATTGCGATGTTGTTGTTAAATCTGAAAACGAGAACCCGTGCTCCTCTGTACTGTCCATTCTCAGTTTTCTTACGTATCCTGAGTGATCGCGATAGGTCACGACATCCTGATGATCATCAGTAAGCCCGTCGTCTTCAGCAACATCCCGTTTAGTCGCTATGGCCCCGTAATAGATTTTGGGACGTGAAGTCTTTACAACATTAATTTGATCACTGTCAGGAGTATCAACTGCAATTTTCTGACTCACAATGCCGCTAGTAACAGTCAGTGCCACCAGCAAAACAACTTCCAAACAAAATCCAAGCAGAAGTGGCAACCAATGATCTGTCACTATCGATCGCACAACTCCTACAGCAAAGCAGCAAAAACCGAGAATAAGAAAAATACTGGCTAGGCTCATTTTTATGCCTCACTTTCCTTGCTGATGCATTTCGGAAAAGCCAGCCCGGCGATTGAGGGCCGCCCGTCCGGCACCCGAGGACCGGCTGCAATGCCGCCATTGCTCGCCACACGACCGCAGCGCGCAGCAATCTGCTGTAAAGCTGCTGGCACTTGCATAACGGTTATCACGACACCATCCAGTGACACAATGAACAACGCATTATCGTAAACAATCCCTTCAGCCCCTGTTGGAGAACTTAAACTCAACTGACGCAGTACCCACTTTTTAAGTAAGCTGGACAATTCGGAAAATCTTAGACCACGTTCCCACATGTTCGTTGCCAATCGTTTTTGCGCCCGTTTATGTAAACCGAGACGCTGTTGAATACGCATTGAAGCATGACGACTAATTCGAATGGACTCAAAATAAACAGTCAAACTACCACCCCATTTTCAAAATCAGAGAAACCTGATCGACCAAGCTTGGCCGATACTTTACTCATTTGAGTAAAGTGAAGAAAGAGCATAAGGGAAAACGATGCACGCTTCGCGTTGCACCCAGCAGTGCTGGGGTTTTTCGGTGATGAACAAATCTTTCTCGTGCGCATGTTATGCACACTATTCAACACACCTTTTACCCACACAACCTCACACCTTTTGCACACTCGGAATATCCCATAAAAGTCAAAAATCTCCTAGCTTCAGACCCACTTAAGACAAAAAAATAATCATCACATCTCGGAAAATGTGGTGATTAGGTGATTTTAGACAGAGTCCATATACTGAATTTGAAACATCAAGTTTCAAACTAAAACAGGGGGAACTTATTATGACCAAAAAAGCTTACAGTGAACAATTAGAAGAAACAAAGACCGCTGATGAAATATGGACCGCAATTCAAAGCCATCAGATAGACGATCCAAAGGCCTTTCACTGTTCAGATCCAGAGTGTCATGTCAAACTAACATACTATGGTTGGTCGTCTCCAAAAGTATCACATCGCTTTACTTTGCAGGATGAAAGTCCAGAAGGACATCACATCCTTGGATGTACGACCGTCGGAAAGATCACCCAGAAGCGGCAAGCAAAGCAGGCCGTGGATTACGTAAATCATGCCGTTGCAGATCAAATGTAAAAGGCACCCGTAAAATGTAGGAAAACGGCAGGTTAGAACTGTTGGTTTTCCTACATTTTTTGTATCATGAATCACATCAGAGTGTAGGAGGAATTTGATGTGAGACGTGATTTAAGAGAAGGAGTGACGATTTACGTGACTGAAAATATTAAGCCTAACTTCGCCGAGATTGCCCGGCAATATAATGTTGATTATCGAACCGTTAAGAAAGCCTATGAGGAAGTCAAAGCTGGACTTAAGGGCCGACCAAGTGGTCGACCGAAACGGCCAAGTTTACTGGATCCATTCAAGCAAACCATCGATTCAAAGCTTGAACTAAATTGTTCGGCTGCTTCAATTTTTAAATTTATCCAGAAGAAGGGCTTTACCGGCAGCTATACCCTCGTGAAAGATTATTGTCGCCAAACCCGCCGAGAACGAGTTAAGAAAGCTACCATTCGGATTGAACATTCCCCTGGTCTCTCTGCTCAAGTTGACTGGAAAGAAGAAATGGCCCTAGTGAGCAGCGAGGGTGAGCTGTTTAAATTCAATATTTTCTTGTATGTATTGCCTTATTCAAAACTCAAATATATGACACTAACCTTTGATCGGAGCCAAGATACCCTCTTTTCTTGCTTACACGACGCTTTCCTTCATACCGGAGGTATTCCGACGGAAATCTGGTTTGATAATATGAAAACCGTTGTGGATCATACAAAATCCCAGTTTGGCCACGCTGTCTTTAACGAACGGTTCCACGAATTCTGTAAAGATGCCGGTTTCACACCAATTGCTTGTCGACCATTCAGACCACAAACTAAAGGTGCAGTTGAAGCCCTTGCTCGCACGGTTGAACGTTTACGGCCATACAATACTGAATTTGCTGATGGAACTGAGCTAATCGAACTAGTTCATATGCTCCGAGATGATCTAAATCATGAAACTTCGCAGGCCACGGACGAAGTCCCGTACCTGAAATGGTTAGACGAAGAAAAAGAGTACCTTCATCGCGTTCCAGTTAATCTCCTTGAACCATACTTCGAAGAAAACATTACCCGTGTCGTTTCGAAGGAGGCCATGATCAATTTCCGCAAATGTAAGTACTCAGTAGATCCGCGATACATTGGTTGTACGGTTGCTGTTGAAATCTCCAATGATGAGCAGCGCATTCACATTTATTATAACGGAGAAGAAATTCGTACGCACTCCATAACTACCAATTCGCTGAATTATGACCCCCAAGATCAGTTCAATATCCTCAAATCTGATTTGCTTAAAGGGCGGACAGATGAAGACATTTCAGCTTACATTCGTGAACATATGACTGATTACGACAACTTATAGGAGGCTACCATGACCACTAATAATCAAATTCTTTTAAATAATCTTGAGCGCTTAGGGTTAAACAAAATCCGTGAATACTTGCCGAATTACCTTGATCAAATTCACACTGATAATCTGTCATTAACTGAGGCGCTAATTGATTTAACTAATTCGGAACTCCAGAATCGACACGAAGGTCAGATTGCACGGGCCATTGGCCGTGCTCGGTTCCCCAATACAAAATCCCTAGATACATTTGATTTTAGCTTTCAACCCAGTATGAATCGCCAAGAGGTTCTGGAATTCCAGAATCTGGCTTTTATGGAAAAGTCTGAAAACTTAATCTTTATTGGCAATCCGGGAGTCGGTAAAACCCACTTGGCAATTAGTATTGGGATTGAGGCCTGTAAACAGGGCTGTCGGGTTCTCTTTATTAATTGTCATGAGCTGTTGATTAGATTGAGAGCAGCTTACGAAAAAGGACTGCTTGATCGATCTCTAAGCCGCTATTCGCGCTATGACCTATTAATTATTGATGAAATTGGGTATTTGCCAATTGGTCACCAAGAAGCTAACCTCTTATTTCAGCTAGTCAATGCCCGCTATGAAAAGCATTCAACGATCATTACCAGCAATAGTGATCTATCCGCTTGGGTTGATATTTTCCAGAACCCAACTGTGACAGCAGCCATTCTCGATCGCTTGGTTCATCATGTTCACGTAGTGAAGATCACTGGTAAATCTTACCGATTACGTGGCCTCAAGTAACTGCCGAAAACCTACATTTCTTTCTGCCGAAAACCTACATTTTTAAACTGCCCTTGACAATCAAACTGCAATCGTGTTCAGCAACCGTCCGACAACTGCCGTCTCTAAGGCTCAAAAGTCAAATACTAACGACCAATCCACAGACACGACTGAAACCAAGCAATCCAAAGCTAATCAGGACAAGCCTATAAGACACACCAAAGTTCATGTCAATGAATTGAATACTATCGTAGATCTCTTTAACAATTCGACATTTGATAATAATAAACTCTATCCTTTTAACTTTAACTTTGATGCCAATTCGCCCTTCGCAAGACGTTCGTTGCCAAACATGCACGGGACCGCTAGTCTAAACACTTTGTTTTGGAATCTGGCACAAAAGCCAGCAAAGAAAGAAGATTTTCATATCTATTACGGTCCGGCTCATTTGGCTAAGCCCAAATGGGGTACCGACGAACAACAGAAATCAGTTGTTCAGGTCATATTTGAAAATCACCCTAAATTAACCCTCTACACCCAAAAGTCAAAACTATCACGGGTCTTATACGGAGAAAATATTCAGCCATTGATCGACAAGCACACGCCCTTAATCGCGTATTTTGAAGGTACTTTCAATGATAAGTGGAAAGGCGTCAGCTTGACTCTAGCCATGTACAGAAGTCTCTTCTTACAAAAGGAAAACTAAATAGCTAAAACCGATGGCCAATTAATGAAAATATTTAATCTCTAATTTTGTAGCTTCAGACCAGGGCTTTTTATTGAAAAACTTGGACTCTCCACGCCAGTCAAGATAAAATTCAATGAACATCGAGCCTGTATTTAAAACATCCTGCCAGCCTTCAGGATCATCGTCTGAATACCAGCCAACATCGCCTAATGCGTCAAACGCTGATATGATTGAATTTACCAGAATATCATCCAACAGCAACTGATTCCTAACCCGATGCTTTTCATATTTAAGTCGATACTTCAAATCCAGATCATTACCTACAATGTCAAAATATTCTCGTGCAACTTGATCTAACTGTGCCTCATTCATGGCAATCATCCTTTCTCACAAAAGTGCTCAGAAACAAAAGGCACGGACACTCGAATTAGTAAGTGTTCGTGCCTCTTTAACTACATAAAAATTGAAATCAACGACAAAATGGATACAGGAATCATCATCAAAAGAGCAATCCAATCCATTCTTTCAGCTAACTTGAAATCAACCATTTCAGTCACATTATTTTGGTGTTGTTTAACCTCATGCTTTGCAATTTTAAGATCTAAATCGGCAACCTGAAAATCTACAATAAGCAGTATCACAAACAAATAGGTTGTTGATTGATTAACGACCTTAGTGAACATAACAATGAAGCCAATACTTAGACCAATACCAGCTAGGTTCAAAAGGGCGCTGTGTCGTAATTTCTGCCGTATCCCATCACTCAATCGCAAAGTGCACCTCCGTTTATTTAACCGTGCTGGCACTAACATCAGAACCAAACTTATATTTGCCTGACCGCACATCATCAATTTGTTTCTCATACAACTTGATCTGATGACGTGACGTCTTTTGTGTCTTCTGCGCATCTTTAATGCTGCCTTTTTGCGTTTTAATATCCGCCCCTGGATCAGAACTAGCTGCCGTGCTGCTGTCACTGACCTGGTATTGGCTATCTTGGGCTGCTGAGTCCTCTTCATGACGATCTGCAATAATTTGGTTTTTATAAGCCGCAATCAGTTTGTCCTGTTGTTTAATCGACTTTCTTTCGCCGACAATGGACTTTTTCAGAGAATCAACCGCATAATCCGTACGACTTCGTGCTTGCAACTTGTTGTCGATAAAGCCCTTACGTTCATTGATAACAAACGTCGCCTTCGAAGAAGCTACAGCAGGTTTATAGCTCGAAGAACTGCTCGATTCTGCACCGCTCGACTGTGAAGAAGCCTGTTGTTGCAACGCTTGAATATTTGGTTGTTTACTCGTGACAATAATTTGAATCCCTTGGTACCCAGGCTTTAAATGCTTCAGTACCAAAATAAAGTTGTTGTTGGCCAACGGTAGCAATTCATAACGTACGCCTTGTGGCACCATCGTGGACACTTTAAAGTGAATAAACTCTGGATCAACAACTTGGGCAGTGGTGCCACTCAGTGACATACTAATAACCATGAATTGTTGATTCTGATTATACTGTCGAGATTGTAGCGTAATATTGGCAGCCCCATTTTGCCCACCCACTTGCTGAGCTGTGCCGAGGGCACTGTCTGGAAAACGAGTGATTTTTGGCACCATACGCGTGTTAATTACTAATCCAATCATGATGCCAAGAATAATCGCTGGTAATAAAAATTTCCGTAACCGGAAGTGATCTTCCAACCACTGATGAACCCGCCGCAGCCACGCCTGATACCGATGAACGCCTTTGGTGCAGATGTCAATGAATTGTTTAAACATGCAACCACCCCGCTGCAATCACCGTAGGTCGTATCCCAAAGATTTTTTTAATCTTTTTGCGATCGGTGCCTGAATACATGCGCACCGGTCTTCCGTGATCACGCCATAGGATTTGTGGCTGGCCTTGCTTCAAGATCATAAATGTTGGCGTATGTCTAACCCCGAAACGTTTAAAATACTGTTGGTCATCTTTAGACGTAGCTTCGACAAACACCGTCTTTTGGGAAAAAGCACCCATCTTAACTAGTGTCTGAACCGACCGACAATCTGGACAACCATGTCTTTTAAACACCACAACCGTTGCTTTGTCTGTTCCTTGGACGACTCGGCCAATTGCTGACGGCGAAGAGGTTTTCATCTCTTGCGTAACAAAATTAAAACTGACAGCACTGAAACCAAGCATCAGCAGAAGTCCCACAAATACTACTAACGTCTTCTTTTGATATTTAGTCATGTCCCTTCCCCCTTAATGACCAGACTCAGGATTGAGCGTATATAGTACCGGGTCAATCGCGATCCCAGAAGGTCGTATGACCGTTAAGTTGCGTCCGGAAATCACTTTATGAGCCGGATAAAAGTCCAGGCTTAAACCAGCCGTTAAATCATCACGTAACTTGCGATAGTTTTTGTTATGTCGAAGGTCGGACCAATTTAAACTGAGATTTTGCTTGCGCCATTCACTCGGTAGATAACCCTCTTTAAGTGCCCACATGATCGCGACATCTTCAGCAGGGCTAACAATAACCGGTTCATCAGCAAGCGCGTCATACTTGAACGAAACCACATAACACAGTTTGTTCAAACTATGGGCAGGCGTTTTATTTTTTGCTTTAAACATCTAATCCCTCCGTTAAAACAATTTACGCACTGACATCACATCATTTGATTGCTGCCGGATCCGCTGGTTCTGGACTCGCACCACCTAAATAATGGTTTTCTAATTCATTCAGTTCCATAGCCGTGACCGTTGCCAAGATCCCCTGATGCTCAAGCGATGTTTTCTGTGCGAGGGCAATCGCATAATCGTAAGTGGCCAAATATAGGTACAGCTGTGCACCATGTGGTGAACGGCTCGTATCACCACTCACAATAAAAATCGGCCGTTCTTTAATTGCATCTGCTAACATAATTTGCCTTTCTGGGTTTCAACCCATTATCGATATGGAATCTTGTCTTCCGTGGTGGTGCCATTTGTAAACCAACTGCCAGTCTGAGTAGACCGAATCATTAAAAACTGTTGGTGATTAGAGGTCCGTTCATATTGGACATAAACACATTGTGTCCCGTCACTTTGCTTAGCTCTTGACACGTTGTTAATACGAGCATCAGTCGGCAAATTATATTCGGCCGTTGGCGACGACTCAGGTCGACCTGTCGACCAAAGATCAGAACTGACATTGGAAATAGCTACAAAAATCAACATGACCATCACTGCTGCCAGCAAACCCGATATAATTAACGTTCGTGTGCGCCCTGGCAAATAGCGCCGTAAATTTAAAGTCTTTACCTGCATAGTCTCTCCCTAAAATCCCAGACGCGGCCAGTGCAGCGTGGGCAAAACCGCAAAAATCACGACCAGAATCAACAAAACTACGATGATTACTAGTGCAACATTGGCTGCCCATTTCATAAACACACGCTCACGTGGAAAGTCGGCTAATTTGCCTTGAATCTGTTTCTGCTTTTCATGTTGCACATAGGCGGTTCGACTAATCTCATAAATTGGTCGCTGTTTAATGATCATCACGCGTCACCCGTTACCTGCTTATTAGTCTTGTCACGACTAGATCGTCGTGAATGCTGATCTAGATGTTCCTCAGCCGTTTTCAACAGGCTCAGTTCCATTTGTTCATCCGACAAGGCCTTAACAAATTCAAACACCGGCAACGCCGGACCATTGATCTGTGAAATAACACAGTCAATATACGGTAAACGATTCGGATCAATGGGTGCTTGCCCTTTGGCATTGATGCGCTGCGATTGACTGACGATCGCATACACACACACCACGCATAATTGACCAGTTTCATCAGGAGCCACCGCTAAGACGCCAGCACCTTCAGTCCAGCGCCGCATCTCTTTTTCTTCAACAGAAAAAATCGACTTGAGCACTGTCGGAACCCGCCAATAAATACGATGATCCCGATCGATAATGCCCGACTGACCCATCTTGAATCCATAGGCGATCATGATGCGGCCCCCTTATTACCGTGATACAGCCCTTGACGCGCGAGCGTCTCTCTTACAGCCGGTCGGCTCTGTGCAGTCATTCTCGCAACGGCACGAATACTGTGTGTTTCAAACCAGCAAAAACGGACATAATTCGAATCACGTGCTAGCCTGTTTGGCGAACCAAGCCAAATTTGCCGACCAAGCCGCTTGATAGCGTTACATTCAGAGCAATGTTCATCGTCGTGCTCGGAATCAAAAAATTCAGGGTGGTCACGCAATAAACGTTGTAAATCACTGATTGATGGCATGTTGTCCAGTCCCCTTTGCTGCTTCTCGCTCCAAATACACGTACTGCTCGTCAGCTTTCCAAGCATGGCCAAAATCTGGTGAAAAATACACTGTCCCAATGACTGGTTTTAAATACCGCAAAACGCGCGTTATATTTTGCTCAAATAACGATGATGCGGACTGACTCAGCCCAATCGCCGGCGACTCACGCAAATAAGTTTTAAACGTGATTCTCGCCCACTCTCGTGATCCACGAGCATGATCAAGGACGGTTACTTTAAACATCACTGACCCCCGGCGAAAATAACCGACACGAGCCCGATACTGCCAAAACCGCTCACCAGCATCCTGATCATCAACCGTCTTCACGAACCCAAACTCATGCAACCGAACCGCTGGAATATATGCTTTAACGATCATAAAAATCCCCTACCCCTTCGAACCTGTTACGACTGCCCAGAATGATGACGGTAAAAACCGCCTTTGGCGACACATTCTGTCTTGCTGATCCTCAAACATGAAGGCACTAAAAAAGGGACTGCCAACGCTTTCACGTCAACAGTCCCGATGAACCACTGCATACACTCACACTCCAATTAACAGTTAACACACTCGGCAAAAGACATCCGGGGAATAGAAGCCAACACAAGCTCTGGGGGGAACTAGTCGCCTCATGTGTTGCTAATTCACAAACCACTGCATCAACGTGTCCTCAAAGCCTATCTAAAAGCATTTCGGTGCACTACGACTAAGTGTAGAAAGTTAGTGAATTAACTGCTAAAATAGAAGTGCTGTTGCTTACAACAACAGCGATCAGGAGTGCTTTCATGAAAACGTAGTGAAGTACGTTTTCGTGTCAACCAAGCTCTGCAATTCTGGTATTACCAGTACCCTTATTGCATCTTGGAGCACCCTTTTTTTAATGCCCTCGTGTACGAGGACCAACAATTAATTACGCAAAAATCGTAGCACGTAAAAAATTATTAAGCAATCACCAAATTTTAATTCATCTCACAAACCATGCAGTTTAAAGCCTTGACTGCGTCACTCAATTATCATAAAAACATTTATGCAATGACGGTCAAAACCCCGAAACAACAAGATTTACAATAAGAACATACGTTCGATAACCACATCTTTAATATACGCCCAGCATGCATAAAACGCAATCGTAAATTTTTAAACACGCGTGTCAACCAAGCAAACTTTCTAAGACATAAACCCGTTAATGGCAATTTAGAGCACAAATTTTACGAGGTTAAGATTGCCTCTGGCACATCAAATAAATCTACTGCTTCAGCAACGGGTTCAACAGCGTCCGGTTGGCGATACTTTTGAAGCTGGTCCTGGACATAGGCCCACCAGTCACTGGCGACCTTCAGACGCCGCGTCATGGCCGCTGTTAGAAGCATACTAATGGTTGCTAGTTCAGGCGCTTGTGAGCCTTTACCGGCCCGCATGATCAACTGTCCAGATTCACGTAGTTGCTTCAGAACTTTGTTCAGCGACCCAGCCGAGATCTTCAATGCATCACGAATAGCCCGTGTACTCAACTGTACGCGGGCTTTCCCCTGTCCTCTGGCATTAATGAATTTTAAAACGTCGACCGCCCATTCAGACACATGTGAATAAGACCGCTCATTACGTGGCTTGGCGAACTTATACCAGTTACGACGATCAACGGTTTTAGCTACTTCAGGCACGTCCCAGGCTTCTAGCAGCGCTTGGATATAATCCTTACGGGCACCAGCAAACTTACCGCTATAAGCGTCTCTGACCACTAGTTCAACGGCTCTTGCAGACAAAGGCAGCTCCAGACGTTCGTTAAATTCAATCAGTGAAACTAACGCAGCCTCTTCAGGGACGTTTGATGAATAGTTGGCCAACGCCAATGTAAACAATGTATTGTGCCGCCCAACATCCTGTCCACAGTCCGGACTAACGGCGGTACAACGAATTAAGCCCTGGTACCAGGACTGATCAATTTGTCGACGAGTAACCCGCCGAACACTATGTAAACCAATTTTGACCAGCTTGGCTTTTTGAGCTGCTTTCGTTTGTCGCATACTCCAGGACATCAAGTCATCAAAGGAATAGGTGCTGGTTGGATCAAACCAGATCGTATTCTGGTTAGTTGGCATACGAAATACACCTAACGCAGAGCAATGCAAATCAACGTTGGACAGGCTTTTTGATAGATACAATTTTAAATTATCAGCAATCTTCTCGGCCGTTGCGATCACAGGCATTGATCCGCTCTTACGCTTGGCCACAAACGCCGGCTCCTTGAGAACATAATAGATCTGATAACCACGATCAGTCTTCAGCATGAGCGTTGGGATCCCAGTGCCGCCTAACGTGTCCAAGACACTGGCATTATTAACATCTTCAGCATGCTTGTCACGTTCGTTAGCGTCTTCAAAATCCACGTCCACCACGAACGTGTTGATCTGGCTGATATTAGTTTTGTCCATGCCACGTAAGCTGTCTCGGTCACCATTGTAACCAAGCCAGACATGTGTGTTCGGCGTCCAGTGAGTGAACTCAGATTGGTGTTGTTGCAAGGCTTCAAGTGACGTCATGACCAAGCCATGACCACGTTTAAGCTGGCCCTTTGACCGAAAAACGGCCACAGCACCCTTCTTATCGTTGGTTTCAGGAACCAGCGACACCACTTTCTTGCTATGTACTTGTTTGTAACGGTGCAGTGAATCATGCAAAATCAGCTCAACTGCGCCCCATGAATTGTCGTAGGAAGGCATAGTTTGCCCTTTCCGCGAGCAGAAAAATAGCCTGCTAAATAAACCTAGCAGGCTAAACTATTACGGAGTATACACAAAACCATTCTGTATCCTTAAACGTATTCGACAAATTATGATTGCTAATAGATTTGGTCGCCAAAACAAAGCTATTAACGATTGCTGTTGGATACTCCGAAAGTGCTCACTAAATTTTTTAATGATATTAAATTACAGTCAATGTACATCGCCATCAAAAAAAAGTAAAGAACAACTTCAGCTGAGAAATATAGTTCTCAGCAAATGAATTGACAGTTTATATCAATCGAATTACAATGACTATTGAAAAGTTTCGGACTATTCTTGTCGCCAAACTTGAAGACCGAAACGATAATTTAGCTGTTGGGTACTCTTAAGTGCTCATACACCGACTTCTAAGGAAGTCGGTTTTCTTTTTGCTCTTAAAACAATCAGTGATTTCTTTTACACCATGAGAATACAACTTTATATCCTTGTTGTAAACACCTTTTCACACAAGTATACTTTTGTTGAGATTAGTATACTTGTGTACTTATCCACTCGTATACTAATCGACTAATCCACTATTGTACTAAGGCACTAATATACTTTTCCATTAGTATATTAGTGGAAAAGTATACTTTATAATGTGTTGATATTATGCCTTTTACATAAAAGTATACTTTTGCTATTTTATGTTGACAAAGGGTAGGGGAGTGTTAAACTCAAGTCATAGCAAAAGTACACAAGTATACTTGTGTACTTACGAGGAGGGATTTTATGACTTACGTAATTGCCCTAAGTAACCAAAAAGGTGGCGTTGGCAAAACGACCAACAATGTCATGTTCGCTATTACTGTAGCCAGCGTGTTCAAAAAGAAAGTTTTACATATAGATATGGACCTGCAAGCCAACAGCACATTCATGCTCGGTCTAACCTTTAACCGATCAGAATGGCCAGCATCGATTACTCGCTGTCTTGAAGATCGAGATCTCAGCGAAGGCATCGTTCACCTTACCGATAACCTGGATGCAATTGCCGGTGATAAAGACTTTCGTAATTGGAGCACCTGGTTGGCCGATCATGTTAAAGGTGTGCACAAACGGACTTTTTACTTCAAAGAACTTTTGGATAAAATCAAAGACCAATACGACTACGTTTTCATCGACACGCCACCGGCAACCGATATCAAAGTCGATAACATTATGGTGGCCACAAACTACGTTATCGTCGTCCAAGAAACAAAACGTTTCGCTTTTGAAGGATCTAAAGATCTTACCAGTACGTACCTGCAAACTTTGTATAATGACTTCCACGATGAAATCGATATCCAGGTAGCAGGTGTCCTGCTGGTCCTCTTGGACCGGAGTCATCCGGTAGAACAAAAGATCGTGGATAAAACGACGGAATACTTTGGTCAGCAATACATCTTTGATCAGATTATCAAAAATCATCAGCGTTTGGAAAACTACGGTGAATACGGTGTTCAGTTTGATGATTGGCATGACAATCGCATGTTCTCTATTTTCTCTGATCTTTTCTGTGAGTTAAAAGAACGGATTCATCTCTTTGAAACGACTGGTGATATTCCAGAAGATTATCAGTATTCTGCTCAATACATGCACGGAAATCGACTAACCAAGTTAGGAAAGGAGCTGGATCCACATGGCCTTGATTAAAAAAGATGCCGATGCCTTCAACGTTGATGTTGATAAACGAGTCAATACAGATCGCTTAGCTAATCAGAATACAACGCCCTCCCCTGCTAAGAAAGTCAACGAGTATTCAGCCTCCCAACGCAAGAGCTTGCGTGTTGATCCACCAGTTTATGAAACGCTGAAAACAATTGCTTACATTAAGGACATTAAAATGTACGAACTCGTTAATGAAGCAATTGAAGATTACAAGACTAATCAGATGTCAGCTCGCGAACGTGAGATTTTTGATACTATGCAGCGCACTAAAGATGCTAAGTAAATCAGTAAGGACGCCATCAGGTGTCCTTTTTAGTATACAAGTGGACAAGTATACTAATGTACTTGTCCACTTGTATACTAAATTCAAAATAGATAAACCAAAAATGCATTAATGGAAAAGTATACTAGTACACTTTTCCATTAATGCATTTTTGATAAACTTCAGCCAACTATGTTCTAACCGAATAGTTTTGAAGTCTATGTGGTTATATTTCGATTTAGTGGATTAGTATACTTTTCCGCTTATCCATTAATCCACCAGTATACGAGTATATTAGTGGATTTTATTTTTATATTTTTAGGGAACACAGGTTCTTAATTCTGTGATATACTTTCGTTGTTCAAAACATATGTTCGTGTTTTAGGAGGAACAGCAATGGCAAAATCTAAGTCAGCAGTTCTGGAGCAGCCCGTGTTCATCAGTTTAGATGACGCAAAAGGGCGTGCAACTTCACTAGATAAAGCACTAACTAAAATCAAAAAAAGCTTTGGTGACACGGCCGTTATCAAAATGAGTGATAGTGCCAACTCAAACATTGAACGAAATAGTTCCGGTGTCCTATCAGTAGATCTGATAACTGGTGGCGGTTTCCCCAAGGGAAGGGTGGTCGAAATTTTTGGCCCCGAATCTTCAGGTAAAACGACTCTTGCCTTACATGCCGTAGCAGCCGTTCAAAAAGCTGGTGGCATGGTCGCCTACATTGATGCCGAGAATGCCTTGGACGTCTCATACGCCCGCAAACTAAACGTTAACGTAGATGATTTATTACTATCACAACCCGACAGCGGTGAACAAGGTTTGCAAATCACCGATGAACTTGTTGGCTCAGGCGCAATAAGTCTCATCGTTGTAGATTCAGTTGCTGCCCTAGTACCGCGAGCTGAAATTGAAGGTGAAATGGGCGATGCTCATGTTGGACTACAGGCCCGTCTTATGTCACAAGCACTACGTAAACTGGCCGGAACGTTGAACAAAACCAATACAACAATCATCTTCATTAATCAGATCCGTGAAAAAGTCGGTGTCATGTTTGGTAATCCAGAAACAACACCCGGCGGACGAGCATTAAAGTTCTATTCAACTATTCGTCTGGATGTCCGTAAAGCCGAGCAATTAAAAGACTCATCTGATAAAGAACACCCCGTCTATGGCAACATGACAAAAATCAAAGTCGTTAAAAACAAAGTTTTCCCACCATTCAGAACTGCTGAAGTTCAAATGTTATATGGTGAAGGAATTTCTCGCACGGCTGATATTTTTCAACACGCCGTAGATCTCGACTACATTGAAAAATCAGGCGCTTGGTATTCATATGATCATGAGCACATTGGTCAAGGTGTTAAAAACGGTGTGGATTGGTTACGACAACACTCCGATATTGAACAGCAACTTTACGACCGCGTAATGGCACATTTTGATTTAGAACCCAATCCTGATAAGCCAGAAGCAGTGTCATCTAAGAAATCTAACGCACAAGTAAAGTTACCCACCAAATAAATTCAACGTGTGCTCAGAATGCGTTTATACCACGTCTTTTAGAGGATATTATGCAATTAACAACAACAGATCAACGCTGGTTAGCACAATTATTGTGTTGCCCACCAGGTGCACATTTTACAATGCAAAGCTTGCCACTTTTTCGTTATTATGCCGATCGCCCAGATCTTCAAACGAGACTGCAGTCTGATTTTGAAGACTGGATTGAGCATAGCGGACGCAAATACGTGGTCAAAACCTATGAAGATTACGCCCGCATTAATTAATTTGTAGGAAGGGGACTGTATTATGGACTACGACTATGACGTTGAACCGCACGGCGTATATTTTTTAGTGGATAATAAGTCCTTTTACTGCAGCGTAGAGGCTTCTCTACGTGGATACAACCCGCTGACTGTCAACATGGTAGTCATGAGTGAACAAGAAAACACCAATGGCGGTCTAATCTTAGCAACTTCTCCTGAAGCAAAAAAACGATACGGGCTCAAAGCCAACGTATCTCGCCAACGTGATTTGCCCCAAGATGAAGCTTTGATTGTGGTGCCGCCGCGCATGAACCTATACATCAAACGTAACTTACAAATTAACGATATCTTCAGGCGTTTTGTTGCCGATGAAGACTTATGGCCATACTCAATCGATGAATCCATTCTTGATATGACTCATTCATGGCGGTTATTCGGAAAAACACCGCTAGATGTCGCCAAAAAAATCCAACGCACCGTGCACGAGGAACTAGGTTTATATGTAACTGTTGGAATTGGTGAAAACCCAGTTCAGGCTAAGATTGCCTTAGACGTGTACGCCAAGCATCAGCCCAGTCTAATCGGCATAATCAACTATCAAAATGTCCCTGACAAAATTTGGACTATTCAAAAATTAACCGATGTTTGGAGCATTGCTGATCGAACGGCTAAGCACCTTAACCGGCTTGGCATTCACAATATGTACGAGCTGGCACATTACAGTCCGTACAAACTAAAAGCTGAGCTGGGAGTTATTGGATCTCAGCTGTTTGCGTTATCCTGGGGCGTAGACCGAACGCAAGTCAGTAAACGTGTACCGGTAAAGTCATCCAGCATTGGTAACTCACAAGTCCTACCACGTGATTACAGCAAGCAATATGAAATTGAAACTGTGATCAAAGAGATTGGTGAACAGGTCGCCGCACGTTTACGCAGTCATCACAAAACAACGGCCAGTCTATCACTAGGTATCGGCTTCTCCTACGCTGCCAGCGAAGCCACTGGTCGCGGCGGTTTCCATCAACAATTACGCATTGATCCGACTAATGACAATAAACCCATTGTAGCCTCTCTAATTAGCATGTTCCGTGAACAATGGCAGGGTGAAATCATTCGCAACGTCTCGGTGTACACAGCACGTTTTGCGCCTTCTAATGTGCAGCAACTAGACTTGTTCAAACAGCCTGAAGACCAGGTACGCAATGCTGACTTTGAACGCGTAGTGGATAAAGTACGTCAGAAGTTTGGCTTCACTTCACTTGTTTTCGCACGCAGCGCAATCAAGGGCGGCACTGCAATCAACCGTGCGTCACTGGTTGGTGGTCATAACGGAGGTAACGCTTATGAGTAATGAAGAACCCTATGACCCAGATTTAGTAAAGGAGTTCTTTCACCATGACTACGTCGATCGCGGCATGCTTAAATGGCAAGGCTACTATCTTAGTGATCACACAGCTCAACTGAATAAACAGGCAAAAAAAAGAGCTGAAGTCATTCAACCCAAAACAATTATGACACCGGCAGAGATTGGTCAAATATTGCAGTCTGCCTTCGCCAATAATTATGCTGTACGATTGCAGCTGTACAGTAACGCTAGTGATGGACACTTGCAACCAGCTGTGGTTGGTCATATAGCAGGTTATTATGAAACGCAGATTATACTTAAAGATGGTCAAAAAATCGACCTGTTAAACATCAGAAATGTAAAAAGGGTTCTGGTGCAAAGTTGAAATTAAGCGTAGATCAAAGTGACTGTGTTTAGTGGTTGTAGCCTATGCCGCTAACAATTGGTCGACTTCTTGATACGCTGAAAAGCCGAAGAGGCCTAGCTTCTTTCGGCTTTCTTTGTGTATCGCATGCATGGTTTCAATGCCGTATAATGTCCTAGCTGCTGTCCGAGTGCTCTGATAACTTGCGGAACGAACTTGTTGCCGCTTAATAAAACGGTGATCTTGCTCAATCAGATTATTGCGATATTTGGAGCACTGATGCACACCTTTGTGCAGATAGCCTTCCCTAGTAAGCTTTTTAATTGCCTTTAGGGTCGCTCCGTACTGATCAGTCACTAATCGATGTGGAAGACCATAGGTCTTTAAAAGGCGTTTGAGAAAACGATAGGCCGAGTTAAAGTCACGCTTCTTGCGCAGTTGAAAATCAAGCGTAAGACCTTGATCATCAATGGCACGGTAGAGGTAATTCCATTGACCTTTGATCTTGATATAGGTCTCATCCATACGCCAACTTTTGGAAGTGCGCCGATGGCGCTTACGCCATAGAGCCCGCATAATCGGTGAGTAATGTTGTACCCAACGCATGAGGGTTGTGTGATGCACGAAAATACCACGGTCGCGCATCATTTCAACTAGATCTCGATAACTGATGTTGTAACGCAAGTAGTAGGCTACGGCAAAAGTAATCACTGATTGATTGAATTGCCGTCCTTTAAAATGATCAGTCATCTGAAAACCTCCAGTTTCAATTCATGATACAGGATGCACTCTCCCTGAGTAAACTTTGCACCAGAACCCCTGCAAGGGGGTCTGGTAGCTGAGTGAACTATGAATTCTTTTCCTATTATAAAAGGAATGGACATATTCAAAGAGGACTGAAGCTACCGCTTCATAATGTTCAAAAACTGGAATTGGGTAAACGCATTCCTTTTTGAGTGAAGCATGGAAAGATTCCATTGGGGCGTTGTCATACGGGCAACCCTTACGGATGTACGAGTGGCGGATATGTAGTTCATTTAAGCGTTTGTTATATTCATCGCTGGTGTACTGCGTACCCAGGTCACTGTGAATGATGAGGTCTTCAGTAATTGTCCGATTCTGAACGGCACTTTCAAGTGTCTTTATGATCAGCTTGGTAGCCATTTTTTTTAGAAAAGGAATACCCGATAATCCGACGGGAGTGCAGATCCATGATGGTTGATAAGTAACACCAACCATCACGCTTAGTCTGAATATAAGTAATATCAGTTGTCCATTTCTGATTTAAGCCAGTGGTGGAGAAATCCTGCTTAAGCAGATTGGGACGCTGTTGAATCGCTTGTTTGGAGGAAGAGGTGGCCTTCCACTTCTTGATGGCAATCGAGTGAATATCCATCTCCTTCATGAGCCGAGAGACTCAACGAGGACTGCAGCGGCGCTGCAGAGGTTGAAGTTCCTTACTTAATTCATAGTGAATCTTCATGACGCCGTATCTTTGTTTGAATTCAACGAAGATGCGGAAGATCCGCTATTTCAGATCTTTGTCTTCCAGACTTCTTTTTGAGAGCTTGTGGGCTTTATAGCGATAGTAATGCGCTCTTGAAACCCCGAGGACTCGGCACATCTTAGTTACCTGGTAATTTTGGCTTTCTTGTTGGATATAATCAAAGATATCGGTTATCTCTGCGCAAGGAAGCCGAGGGCTTTTTTTAAGATTTCGATCTCCTCGGATAAAGCAGTTAAGCGTTTCTCCATTGCTTTAATCTCATCAGGAGTCTTACCTGACTTGTTTTGAGTTTGGGCTTGGACCCACTTATGAACAGTGGAATAGCCAATGCCATATTCTCTGGCAAGTTGAGCAGCGGATTCACCTTGTTTATAGAGATTGATAATATTCTGTTTGAATTCTTTATCATAATGAGTTGGCATGTAAAAATTCCTTTCTTTTAAGAGACGATTGACTTATTATACCCTCTCTTAAAAGTTGTCTCAGGAACTAGCTTACATCCAGTCAAGTTGACAGATGAAATAGTATAAAGTTTTTGTCTGTTCCTAAACGGCTTTACTCCAGTATTCATCAGGAGTGAGGCCGTTTCTTTGTGCCGAGCGATTGTGGCGATTGAAGTACTCAACACCTTCTTCCACAAGTTTCTCGAGTTCTTGATATGTCTTAGCCATTGCGTGTCGCTCCATCCACCGCAACTTAAATTCATTCCACCAGCGCTCCATCGGTGCGTTGTCGTAGGGTGTACTCTAAATGGACAATAAACGTTATACTAAGAATATAGGAAAAAAATGAGATTCTATCGGGCATGGTAAGCGATTCTTGAATCTGTTAAAAACGTCTAATTTGAGTGTCTAATCTGTTGCCGATAATGTAGGGTCAAATTCCGAGAGGAGAAGTAGTGATGAAAATTGGGTATGCCCGCGTTAGTTCAACTGATCAGAATTTAGCGCGTCAAATCAAAGCACTTAAAAAAGCTAATTGTGAAAAAATATTCGAAGAAAAGCAATCGGGAAAATCAACCGAAAATCGACCAGAATTACAAGCAGCCATTGCGTATGTTCGACAGGGCGATACGCTGGTCATTGCGTCCTTGGATCGTTTGAGTCGTAACTATGATGATGCCAGTGATATCATCAAGCAGATCAGGGACAAACAAGTTAAAATGGAAGTCTTAGATGCGCCATTTCTGTCGATGCGCACTGGCGATTCAGATATGGATAAATTTATGTTTGACCTGTTAACCAAGCTGCTAGCTTATATGGCCCAAACGGAACGGAAGAAAATTCGTGAGCGCCAGCGTCAAGGAATTGAAATCGCCAAAGCCAATGGGAAGTATCGGGGGACGCGGCCCGCTTACGCCGCAGACGCACCTAACCCACAAAAACGGTTTATCTACCGTCGTATCGTTGACCAGTTAAGCAATAAAGCAACCGGTGCCCCAATTAGCTATCGAGCGATTGCGGCTGAAACCGGTGTAGCGGTGCAGACAGTGATTAATATTAAAAATCGGTTGGTATAGCTGTTAAATAAGCGGTGTCTGAGCACACGTTCGTCATTTTGGATGAACAGATGATGAACATCTATCCACCTCTCATGGTCAGATGGTTTATGAACATAAATTATGTTATTTCAGTTATAGATAAGGCAAACTCTATAATTAATCCGAACAGAAATTAAAAAGCCCAAAGCAATCACTTACAATGGTAGTAGCTAATTCCAACCAATATAGGGAGTGATTACTTTGGGTACATCTACTTTATCACGTTTTCAACGTGGCGCACTAGCACAACTGGTCAATGAGGGGAATAAATCTTACCAAGTAATGGCTGACGCCTTAGGCGTCGCCAAAGCTACGATTAGCTATGAGTTGGACCGGGTTAAACCTTATGATCCAGAATTAGCTCAGCAAGATGCAGATCGCAAAAGGCGGAATTGCGGTCGTCGTTCGATGCTGACGGCAGCATTAGCGACTTTAATTACCAATCACTTACGATTAACCTGGTCACCAGAAACCATTGCGGCCGCTTATAACCTGAGCACTGCGTCAATTTATAATTGGCTTAATCGTGGCTGGCTCCCCTTCAAATTGACTGATCTACCCAATCGGAATGTCCGCCAGCACCGAGTGAGCGAAAATCGTGGGAAATTTACAAGTGGGACTTCCATCGAACAACGGCCAACAACTGTTAATCAACGGTTAGCTTTTGGTCATTGGGAAGTAGATACGGTGCTTTCTAGTCGAAGTGAGTCACGATCATGTCTGGTTACATTCGTAGAACGTAAGACCCGACTTCTATGGGCCATCAAAGCCCCTAATAGAACGGCTAAGGCTCTAAACACCGCCTTTGGCAAGTTTATGGGGGCCTTCGGTCCCCAAGTAAAATCCATTACTGTTGATCATGGTAAAGAGTTTGCCAATTATCAGGCCTTAGAACAGGATTATCAGATCAAAGTTTATTTTTGCCATCCATATTCACCATGGGAGCGAGGTTCCAATGAATATTTTAATAGACGGTTACGCTGGTTCTTCCCGAAAAAGACCAATTTTAGCCAAGTAACGACTGATGAGATCCTAGCAGCACTTGAACTAATTAATCAACGACCATTAAAAATACATCATCAACAGACTGCCATTGAAAGATTCCGGGCTTGTTCGGATTAAACTTGTAATTTGCCATAATAAATAAAAGAAGCCACAACTGTTTAGAACGGGCGCTACAAATTATTGGTTTAGTTGATAAAACTACTTATAACTTACAAAAACAAGATGTAGTTAGTGGGACGCTCGACATTGGAGCAGGAGAAAGTGTGGGGATTATGCCAGTCATGGAGGCGGCCCAGCAAATCATGCGTCAATACCCCGATGTTCGTGTTAATCTTCGGAGTGCGGATGCGGAACCCATCTTAGCTGACCTCGATGCAGGCATTTTAGAATTTGGCATTATTATGGGAAATCGCCCTCTTAATAATTACAACACTTTGGTTTTACCAGCTAAAAATCATTGGTGCGCCATCATGCGAGCAGATGAACCGCTCGCCCAACAGGAAAAAATCCGACCAATTGATCTAGTCGGTCGTCCTTTAATTACTTCACGTCAGGCTTACAAACACGGTTTATTCCAAAAATGGAGTAACACCCTTTATGATCAACTTAATTTTGTGGGAACTTTCAATTTGGCTTTTAATGGTAGTTTACTAGTCAAAACGAGAGCAGCAATTGCACTTTTATATGATCAACTTGTGGACGTTTCACCAGCAAGCGGTTTTCGCCCGCCCGCTTAATCCTGACATGTCAGAAGCGAACACACTCATTTGGAGTAAAAATCGAAATTTACCCAATTTAAATCGATTATTTTTAGATACTTGGTAGATTGCAAATTTAATCCGAATTTTTTGACAAATTAGTCAGCATCACTTGGTAAGGTGTTTGCCAGTTAAGTACTTTAAGGGGGCGTTGGTTAATTTCGAGTAACGTCGTTGTTAAATCTTGAGCACTAATGTGCTCAAAACAAGTCCCCTTAGGGTAAAAATAACGTAAGTTCCGATTGAATCGTTCATTACTGCCGCGTTCAGCGGGCGTGTAAGCATGGCAGTAATAGGTCTGAATACCGTATTGTGGTTCAAATGACACTAGATTGCTAAACTCCGTTCCACGATCGACAGTAAAGGTGTGTACCGGTCCCTTAAAAGTTGTTAGAAACATAGTTAGGGCTTCATTAACAGTCGCCGCTGTCCGATCTTTTAATCGGTAAGCCCAAAGAAAACGTGATTTGCGATCAATTAGCGTTAATAAAGCAGCCTTGCTATGTCCACGAGGGCCAACCACTGTATCTATTTCAAAATCACCGATGCGGTTACGTTGGTTAATCACAATTGGTCGTTGTTCAATTGAACGCCCTAATGATTGATTATATTTAGAACGTTGGTCAAGGTTACGCCGTTGGCGTAGCCCATGTTCAGGTAGTTCACTCAAGGAGAATTCAATTTTCCCCTGATATAGCCAATTATAAATAGATTTAGTGGCTAGTTTAAGCTCATGCGCAATCACTTCCGGTGACCAGCTTAGACGTAAATGGTTTAGAATGGTTTGCTTTAATTTGGCATTCAGTTTAGTTTTTCGGCCACAATGCGCCCGTTTATATTCAGCGTTGGCCTGTGCTAATTCAGCTTGATAAGGTTGACAACGAGATAATTCATAAGAAATCGTAGACGGAGATCGTTTTAACCGCTCAGCCATTTGGATATTGGTCAGTCCTAGCTCACAAAAGGTTTCAATTTTAATTCGTTCAGAATAGGTTATACTAGACAAAAGATCAGCTCCTAAAAAATGGGTTTGTGGTAAACACCATTTTAAAGGAAGCTGATCTTTTTTGTCCGAACAGCGTTCGGATTAATTTTACAATCTACCACTTTACAAAAAAATTTAGCTCAACAAGGAGGCTCTGATGCCTAAATATACCGTTATTTATAATGAAGATGCTGGAAAAAATGATAATAAATCCATCGCTGAACGTTTTCAGCAAGCGGCTGAACGATTGAAGCGATCAACCACCTTAAAGGCCACGTCTAGTCGTCAAGAAGCGCTCGATTATGTAGTTGATCATATTGATCAACTGGATACAGTTATTACGATTGGCGGAGATGGCTCCATTAATACCGTGTTTTCAGCCTTCCTTAAGGCTAAAAAATCAGTCAAAGTGGGAATTATTCCTGGTGGTACCGTCAATAATTTTGCTAAAGCACTCGAAATTCCTCAAGATGAAGAAGCCGCTTTTGATACCATTCTTAATGGTCATCTCCTCGCTGTGGATTTGGCCCATACTGAAGACCGTGCCATCATTAGTAGCCTTACACTTGGAACCCTTGCTGATATGGCCCGCCATGTCGGACAAGATGAAAAGAAAAAATGGGGACCTTTAATTTATTTGAGTAAAGGAATTCGCCAGTTAATTGCTAAGAAATCTTACCAAATTAAAGTTAGTACTGCAGATGGCGACCATGTCTATCGCACGCGCTTCCTATTAGCAACCACTACCAACTCAGTGGGTGGTTTTACTAATTTTGATACATCTGCATCTCCAGCAGATGGAAAAATTCACTTAGTTATCCTGAAACATTTTTCATTCATGCGTCTTTTAGGATACCTAAGTTATTTCTTAACTGGACGTTTTCGGGATATCAAAGATGTTGATCAACTTACCGCTCAGGAAGTTGAAATTTCTGCCGTTGATTCACACTTGAAGGTTGAAACTCGAATTGATGGTGATCCTAGTGACCAACTCCCCATCAAACTGGGCGTAGAGCAAGGCTTCGTTCAAGTTATGGTACCTAAATAATTTAACTCAAAATAAAATGGACCAACGTGAAGTGAACCCCCAAGGTTGGACAACAAATTCAACCTTGGGGGTTTTACTATGTCTAAATTCACTTTCGAGTTTCGTACAAAGGTGGTCACTGAGTACCTGACCGGTAAAAGCAGCACTTCTCTAGCAAAGGAATACGGTGTTAGTAATGATGCTATTGTTTTGAACTGGGTTCATCTGTTCCAAAGGTATGGACTTGATGGTTTGAAGCATCGTTCCATGGATCAAGATTATTCTAGTCACTTCAAAATCGATGTATTAAACTGGAAGGAACAAAATCACGCCTCACTTCCAGTAACTGCCTTACATTTCAACCTATCATCGCCTAGTACAATTTGGCAATGGGCACGACGCTTTAAGAAACTGGGAATTGAGGGTCTTGAGCGAAAACGAGGAAACCCAAAAGCAATGACAAAGCATAAAAACAAACGAGCTAAGAACCAGTCAGCCCCAGCTTCTAAAGATGACAAAGCTAAGTTAAAACAGCTAGAAAAAGAAAATGAAATGTTAAGAATTGAGAACAGCTTCTTAAAAAAACTCGATGCCTTAGCACGGAAAAAATCCACACAAGAGAACTCACGGCACTAGTAGCTGAGTTAAGGCAGGAATTTCAGGTTTCAATTAAACTAGTTCTCAAAGTGGTTAAGATTCCGCGTAGCACATATTATTATGCGCAGACTCATTCTGGACGCGTATTTGATGACGATCAACTCATTCAAGCGATTGATGAAATCCGTCAGCAGGATCCAAAATATACCAAGAAATATGGTTATCGTCGACTGACTAATGCACTAGGTGAATTAGGGTTCAAGGTCAACCACAAACGCGTATTACGCATCATGCATGACCATGACTGGCTGTGCCAGGCTTTTAATCGTCAAAAACGTAAATATAACTCATATCAGGGAACGGTTGGGAAAATTTCTCCAAACCGTCTGAATCGTCGTTTTATGACGGATCGTCCCTATCAAAAACTAGTCGCGGATGTTAGTGAATTCAGATATGGTAGCATGAGCCAGAGTGAACGTGTTTATCTAGAGCCAATTCTGGACCTGTTTTCGGGAGAAGTTTTAGCATTTAATATCAGTAACCACCCAACAGTGGAGTTTGCGGTCAAGCCATTGAAAGAAGCTCTCGATCGTCTACCAAAGCTCAAGTATCGAACCACTGTTCATACGGATCAAGGTTTCCAATATCAGCATTATAATTGGCAGCAGACTCTAAAAAATCATCGGGTCTTTCAAAGCATGTCCCGTAAGGCGACCTGTTTAGACAATGCCGTAGTAGAATCATTTTTCCACATCATGAAAGCCGAAGTTATGGACGAGCATTTTGAAGATCAAGCATCACTAGTTCAAGCTATGACTAACTGGATTGATTTCTACAATCAACGTCGTATCAAAATAAAACTGAACGGCAAGTCTCCAGTACAATACCGGAAACTCGCCGTTCAGAAAGCAGCTTAATATATTTGTCCAACTTTAAGGGTTCACTTCAATGCAATCAAAGCGTTGATCATTTTTTATATTATCGAACCACAGTTACCGTGATGGGAGCATACTTCGCCATGTAGGCTGCTTGGCTACCAAAATGTCGTGCTAACCCTTTTTTAGACTCTGCGCCAACCACTAACAAATCGGGTTGGACAGCTGGAATAACTTCTTCCACAATGGTCTCGCCCGGATCGCCTTCCGTAACGACGCACTTTACATTTTGGACTCCCGCATCCTGAGCCTTTTTCTGATATTTTAAGATATGTTGTTCAAGTTCGGCCCGTTCTCCATGAATAAAGTCCTTATCTAGTGCTTGAAAAACATTCATTTCGTCACTTCCCAAAACTGATACGATTACCAATTCAGAACCCGATTTTTTGGCCAGATTAATTGCATAATCAAAGGCTAAAACGGCATCTTCCGAATCATCTACACCAACTAATATTCTCTTAACATCAAAGGTCATTATGCTTCCTCCTTAGCTTCTGCTTTACTTTGCATTTCCAATTCGTAACGTTGGTTACCTTTATGGAGTTCAAAGACTGTCCAAGCTAGGAGTTAGGAGTGATAGAACTACTGCCACTAGAATATAGACAATTATGTGCGCCAGCTCTACTTCACCAGCACTTGGATTAGCTCCAAAGAAGGCCGTAATTGAATTTGGTAAACCAGTCATATTGAGGTAGGTTAGGAAAATAACCGAAATCCAACCTAAAATTTTGACCGCCCAACTATTCTTAAATCGATCACCCATTTCAATGCGACTATCCGTCATCATCAACAATGGAATCATTGAGAATGGTAATGCAAAAGCAAAAAATACTTGAAAGTTATTCATCAACTGATTTAGGGCTTCGTGTTCTTGAAGATCACCTTTACCACTGGTAATCATGACACAAATCAAAACTGGTACAACTGAAATCAAACGGGTAATCAAGCGCCGTGCCCAAAGTGGCATTCGCATGTGAATGAACCCTTCCATGATAACTTGGCCGGTTAACGTTCCCGTGATGGTTAAATTTTGACCAGAAGCCAACAAAGCTACCGCAAATAATGTCGCAAGTGCCCCAGTTTTGGCAACTCCAATCAAAATTCCGTTACTCAAAGTTGAAGTATCATTCAACGCATAGAATAGACCAAAGAATGATGGATCTTGGACAGCGCCGGACTTAAATACGGCAACTCCCATCACCAATAGAAGTGAATTGACGATAAATGCGAATGATAGCTGAATATTTGAATCTCAAGTTGAGAAACGTAGCGTTCTTGCTACGTCTTCTTCATCGTTATGATCAATTTCACGCGTTTGTGAAACCGCTGAGTGCAAATACAAGTTATGAGGCATAACTGTTAAGCTGTGTCGCTGTTGCTCTCCTATTATACTCTGTTACAGGGTCTAATTTGGAGAATCCTAATGGGTCTCTATAAATCTAATTACATCACGAAATTTAAAACGGCCACTAGCGTATACCCTATTGGCCGTTTTTGATCCACTATCAATGGCTTTCTAAATTATCAAGTTCTTAGACTTATTAAAAATTGTTAAATAAGTTTAATTGTTCAAAGCAAGCAAAATCTCTATTTGTTAATAAAGTAACCAGTTGTTGGTTTTTACTTACATATAAATAATTTTGTGGCGGAGTAATTCCGATTGTTCTAAGAGTTGCTAAATCTATAGGGGGATTGATCTCAAATATTTCTTTGATCGGATAAGCATAGTTTCTATGCATACTGCAATTATTAAAACTGTCTGTCCCATAAGAAGTATAGGGTATTACTTCACCCATTTTATATGGGTGATCTAGGAGTAGAACATATTTTAGTTTTGAGATGGGTTTACTTTCATAAACATAAAACCAATTAGGGTAAGGAACTTTCCAATATTTATTTCTGTATTCTAATGTTTTTCTTCCGTCTAAGATCATTTTTATATATCTGGGTTGAATACTGAACAATATATCACTGTTATATCTCATAGCTTTTTATAAATGACTATATTTTCTTTTGTCATAGTAGATACGACTTTTCCTTTAACGTTAGTTGGGCTATTTTTTGAAGGCATCCTTTTATTGGGTATATTTCTATCAAATTGGGCTATTTTTTTGACACCTAAACTATCATAAAGCTCCGTTATAATATCATTTGTTGTTAAATTAATGCCCTTTACAGTTCTGTTAGCAGTAACCCAAAACTGGTATGAATTAGGCTTCATAACTCGTTTTATTTCTTTTAAGGTGGAAAAGAGATCCTGATAAAACTGAGATACTTCTAATGCACGTTTAGGGTCGATGGCTGCTATCTCTGATAGTAACTGGTTCAATTTTGGGGATTTCGTTTGAATTAACTCTTTAGTTTTCAACTTTCCACCAAGTAAAGTACTATCTAGTTTTGGAACTATATTTGCAGGTAATTCATTGAGATCTAACCATTGTAAACTAGTCCTCGAAAATTGACCGTACGCAACTGTTGTTTTTGAGTCACCATATGGTGGAGATGTAATTAACATATCAAAAGAATTATTTTTGATCTCTGGAGTATGAGCAGAAGAGCCCCAAATTGTTTTTACATTTCCAGACATATTAGGAGAATTACGATTATATTTTATATTTCGTTCAGTAATCATTTTAAACTTCTCAAAAACATCAGGGTGCCAATCACCTAATTTGTCAGGGCTAATGCGATACATTTTAAATTCATTATTGCGTGTATTTGAGACAAACCGAGTAGTAACACTAAATGCCACTAAGAAAAAGTTCTTTATTTCATTATCTTTAATTTTTAAAATCTGATTTTTGATAATTTGTAAATCAATAATTACATAATTTTTGAACCAATAATTAATATTTTTAAAATTTGGAAGATTGAGTTCACTTTTTCCCTCTAAAAAAAGTGATTTTTCTTTTTTAATGTTTAGAAATAGGCTTGTTTTTTCGTTTTCAAGTAATTGATTATCTATCAGGGTAGTTTTTACATTAGCCATTAAAATGGCTAATGGATTAAGGTCCACACCAACTGAGTCAATTCCATGTAGTCTTGATTCGACTAATGTGGTTCCAGAACCAACAAATGGGTCATAGATAGAGCTTATATTTTGAAATTTTTTAACTGACTCTATAAAAAGTTTTGGTAATTGAGGAATCATAGTTGCTGGGTAGTCATGGTAATTATGAGTCGCATAATTCGTGTTCTCGGATTTGAAATCTAGGAAATCGGTTTTAGATTCAATTTGTTTTTTAAGCTCATTGATTATTTTTATGTCAGTAGTTGCCAAATTTAAGCCCCATTCTTTCTATGGGCGAAAGTGTACTTATAGATACACTTTCGCCCATTAAAATACACTTATTATTGTACTAGTAAATAGGAAAGAGGTAAAGATGTTTTGCAAGATTTAAAAGATTTCAATAATTTTATAAGTGAAAGTGTTAGCTTACTTGAGCAGAAAAAAGGAATAACCCATGAACAAGTGGCTAGTTACCTAGGCGTTTCCGAGACATTTATCAAACATGTAAATTCTAATCGTTTTAGCGCACATTATAATGTTTTCCATTTATGGAAGTTATCAAAGTTATTTAATGTTGAATTGGATCAACTAACTCCGCCGCTTAATAATTTTTCGTCTTTTAAAAAAGTGAGAAGATATGCAACCCAAACAGACTATGAAGAGTTTATCAAAAAATATCAATCAAAAGAGGTAATATAAAATATGGAAAACAATGTCTATTTACTCCAAGAAAAGCTAAATACTATTAATTCTCAACCAACTGAATTTGATTTTGGAGATGGAAAGGTTTGGTACAAAAGTCATAGAAATGGGCCAACTGGTATTGGTAAAACATTTGAAGATCTTTTGGGAAAAAAAGAGGATAACTTGCCTTTACCAGATTTCCATCAAATTGAACTTAAAGCGCACGATCAAGCAGAAAATAGCTACATAACTTTGTTTACTAAATCTCCCAATGTCCCAAGGGGAGTAAATACTTTGTTAAGAGAGCGTTACGGATACAAGGATATCAATAGTGACCAAAAAATTTTACATACTTCTGTAACTTCAAAAATGCAGTTTAATGCAAAATCAAATCGCTACTTTATGATTGTTAATGATCCGGAAAGAGAATCATTAATATTACGTGTTTATACGCACTCTAGAGAGTTAATAAAAGATGACTTCATTGCTGAATGGTCCTA
This sequence comes from Furfurilactobacillus cerevisiae, assembly GCF_048961765.1. Classification (GTDB taxonomy): domain Bacteria; phylum Bacillota; class Bacilli; order Lactobacillales; family Lactobacillaceae; genus Furfurilactobacillus; species Furfurilactobacillus milii_A. The sequence continues at coordinate 51,829 of NZ_CP185254.1, read as the reverse complement.
TGATATTTTAAAAAAATCCCTTAACAACAAATTGAAAACTTTAGCTGTCATCAATTCTTCTACTAAAGTCTACAATAAAATCAAATACTATTCTTACGACAACATTAAAATCATCTACGCGCTTTCTTTGGAACAATTGTTAGCAGCCTTAGAAGATCAAAAATTGATTGTAGATTTACGATTAGGTGTTTACCACTTTGGGAAAAATCTTGGGAAAACTCATGATCATGGAACTGGGTTTCGTATTAAGTATAACGACTTACTTCAGTACGCCTATACGGAGAATCTTAATTAATTTTTATTAGGCGATAAATATTCGTTAATTTTAAGATGTTGATGTAGTGATCAAAGTTCGTTGCGTCAAGAAGAGAGGATGTTTTTTGTGAGTGAGCAAGATAAATCAAGTTTTAAAATTGTTCAGGGTGGGTTGGGAAATCATTATAGGGAAGTTGAATTCGACGAGTTAAAACAATATCTTCAGCCTCAAATGGCTGCTAATGTACACATAAATTTTCTGATTGGTTCTGGTTCGTCTATACCGGTGATTCCGACCATGGGAAATACATTTAACCAATACAAAAAAGAAGCCCCTGCTGAATTTGAAGCTCTATTCTCTAAGTACTGTACTATAAAAACGGCAGGTGCTGAAAATAATATCGAAACGTTTCTTTCATGGTTAGGAAATCGGATAAATGGTCTCTCTGAAGATGAACTGGATATCGAAAGAAAAATCGCAACAGATCTAACCGACTTCTTGATTAATTCTATTAAAATAGGAATGAGGCAAGGGCTTGAAAATCTCTCCAGTAAAGGAACAGAATCTCTAAGTGATAATCTTCAATGGTACGAAAATTTTATTCGGCGTGTAGCAAAATTGCGTGAAATTGCAAATGATCAGTTTGACACGGTTAACCTTTTTACAACTAATTATGATTTATTTTTAGAAACTGCACTTGATCGCTTAGATTACTCATATACGGACGGTTTCCAACCAAAGATACGACCTATCTTCAATATATCAGAGTATAGTAGAAGACCAGTAGATGTCGCACATCGATTTAGAGATAAATGGTCAATTGTCAGACCCTTCTTCCGAGTTTATAAGTTACATGGTTCTCTGAATTGGTGTAACAAGTCAAATTCCATTATTAAAGTAGCTGACTGGGAGAACAATGAAGCAAGGGTCATTGCACCAACCTCGTCAAAGTATGCTGATAGTCAAGGATCGCCATATTCTGATCTGTTTAGGGAATTATCTGTAGAACTATTAAAACCGGATTCACTGCTGATTATTAATGGATTTAGTTTTGGTGACCAACATATTAGTGATTTAATAATTCAGGCTCTTGGAAGATCAGATTTTTCTTTAATTGCCTTTGTTGATGATACCCTACCGAGTGTCAGCACTTTCATGAATGAAGTCAGTGGAAATACTAAAGCTACCTTTATTACAAATGGTTCAAATAGAAAGGACGCATTCTACTTTTCGACTTTAGTATCGCTTTTAGCTTTTCAGGATCCTTTCGAAATTTCGACAGATAATCAGAAAGAAGGTATTGAAGGTGAATAACTGGGCCATAGGTGAAGTGGAGTTGACCTCACCCTCATATATTGAGTTTTCGGTTAAACCAAACGACATTTCTGACCGTCTTCATGATGGAATAGTTCAATCTATACGAGGGGTCAACGATTTTGTATATTGTAATATTTCTTGGAATATTACAGTAATTTTTAGGGTAAGCAAGATTCGCAATCAGGGTTACGATGGGAATCTTTCACCTAATTCTTTAGACACTATTAACAGAATGATATTTACAGCAGAGCCCATGGGAACTGTAGTGGATTCTAAGTTCAAACCAGGTGTACTGCGTTCCCCAATGGTGGGAACGCCAATATACGGAGCTGATGAAAAGGTTCTAAGTTCTCTGTTTTCTCAGATTGGAGATCACCTAATAAGCTTGGGACCTATTAACAATTATCCCAAAGTGAAGCCCGAATTGAATCTAAGCAAAATTTTAACGTCACATATAGCAATTTTAGGAAATACTGGTTCTGGGAAATCAACCACGCTTAGAGTATTGCTTGATAGAATAAATTCTGTTAAAAAGCACCTTAAACGTTCAGCTAGATTCATTGTTTTTGATGTTCATGGTGATTATTCTAATTTAGGTTTTGCAAAGCATCTTTATATGAATAAAATGCACTTACCTCTTGGAAAACTTACTGTTGACGACTGGGAATCAGCACTCTTGCCCAGTGAAAAATCACAGAAACCAGTTCTTAGACGGGCAATCCAGATTGCACATTGTAATCTCTCAGGTCAGCGATTCATTTATGCTATTTTAGCGAAAATGGCAGTAGCAGATACAACACAAGAGTCATTTGTAACTCTTAAAAGGGCTGTGACTAAATGGTATGAAAAAATATATCCAAATGATGAAGACACTCTAAATAAATGGATTCAGAATTTTACGAAAATTGAAAACCAAGAATCCTTAATGAGCAAACTGGATCAAGTGTTAGATGGTACGTCCTTTGCTACTATCGATGATGTTCTTATGGAAAAGAGTTTTTATAAAGATGACATTTCATTAACTGTTTTCAAAGAATCTTTTGAGATTACTTTTGGCGAAGAGGAGGTTCAAGGGGATCGTCGGGCAAGGATAAATACAGAGACTATGATGAGTCGTTTTCGGAACTTAAATTCTCGGTATGGCGGTCCTAAAGGTATCCTTAATCGTATGAATGGCGCAGAAATTTCTTTAAATCAGCAAGACTTAAAGGGGTCAAAATTTTGGATTGTAGATCTTACTGGTTTGGACGACGACGCATTAAGACTGGTTTCAAATTATTTAGCTAGGTCAGTGTTTGAAAATAGTCTTCATTTTAGCAATCAACACAGAAATAAGATTCCTTTTAATTACTTATATCTTGATGAAGCACATCGCTATGTGCTTCAATCTCAGGGAGTAGAGTCTTCTATATTTGAACGTATTGCGCGAGAAGGTCGAAAATTCAACGTTTATATTGGCATTATCAGTCAAATTCCAAGCGAATTATCAAAAATTGTTCTCTCACAAACAGGTGCCTTTTTTATTCACAGAATTCAAAACTCCCTAGATTTAAACTATATTCTGGCAAATGTACCATCAGCGACGAATGATTTAGTTTCAAGATTACCTAGCCTACCCCATGGAACCGCTTTATTGTCCGGGAATGCTTTTGATATTCCATTTGAACTAAATGTTGAAGCAGGAGAATATGGCGAAGCTTCTAAATCTATTTCGCCAATTCATTAATAAAACGTGTATTTATTGTATAGTGCTGAGTATTCCGATTAGTGCTAACTAATAAGAAAGAAAAATGCTTATGAAAAGATGCATTATTTGCGGACAAAAGTTAACAGAAGAAAATAATAGTAGAGAGCATATTATTCCTAAAAGAATAGGAGGTATTAATCCACATAAAGATATTATTTGTAAGGCATGCAACAATCTTATGGGGAGTGTAATTGATAAACCATTTTTAAATAATTTTCAGCATATGTATGACATGTTCGGAAATAAAAGTGGCAGGATTATTATGAACCTTGAACAAAACAATAATTTATATCGAGTTCCTTTTTCAAATGGGCAGATCGATAACGGGAAAATGATAAAATTAATCGATAGATTCCCGAGAATAATGGATAAAAGCAGCTCTTCATATAACTTTAATATATCTTTTTTGAATAATAAGGATTATGAGAACTGGAAGTTAGAAATTGAAGATAAAGCTAATAAAAAAGGATTCATTTATAATATAAATGATATTAAATTCGGTGAAGTAAAAGACCCAAAATTCACATTGAATTTGAAATTTGACCCAATATCATTGGTAATGGAAATGATAAAAATTCAAGTAGAATATCTTGCCTACATGGGAGTTGATGTAAATAATTATGTAGGAACCATAATGATCAGATTACTATTAAATCATCCTCATGATAAGTACAATTTAGAAATCCTAGAAGAGCCTTGTAATAATATCTTCGATAACATTGTTGTCCCTGCTATTAATTTCAAGCCTAAAAACATCACTAATTCGAAAAAAGAGACAAGTGTAAGTGTGATCCCTATATATAGGAAACCAAAGTTAATAAATTTATTTTTTGACCATTATAAAACAGCAGGCCTGTTTTTTTATGTGTCCCTATCTGGCGCAATGAATGTATGGATTCCCTTAATGAATTTCAGTAATTTGTCTAGTCTATTTGGCCCTTCTTTTATAAATTTAATTCCATGGGGTAAAGAGAATTTCCAAAAGTTACAAGCTAAATCATAATCCGTATTCTATGGTCTTTGAAGCTGATTATACGAGAAGCCCTATTTTCACTGAAGATGATTTCTTCTATTCAAAATACATCGTTTTCTAATAATTGGCTAACGTTTCATGCTTCGATCGGGTTTAGGATCGGGTTGTTTGATTGACGGATTTTCTTCGACAAATGCTGTCAGTTGTTTTTGAGTTCGATCACTAATTTCTTGGTGCACATCGTTTAACTGATTTTTTAATTGCGCTTTTTGTTGTGGACTAGTTGTTTGTTGAATTTGTTGTTGCAAGCTTTGGTAGGACTTATTAAGATCATGGGCTGATAACTTTTTTAGATCATGCTCAGGCTCTTTTTGGGCTTCTTGTAAGCCTAATTGTTTGGTTAACCCGTCGCTAAGCTCAATCACTTTGTTGCTAACTTGCTGGATCTCACTTAAAGCACTATGGATCACGGCTTTATCTTTAGCCCAGGTGGCCACGTAACCGAGGGAGTAGTTGCTGGTATCAACGCCAATATTTTGCATGGCAACATACGCAACCGCTTCGGCTTGGGTTTCCTGATAGGCTCGTGGCCGATCTTTAAAGGCTGATTTTAATCCGTGTAGCTGGCTATGCGCATATTCATGATATAACGTCTTCAATTTTAAAGCATTATCGGGCTCATCGCCACCAATGACGATTTCATTAGTGCTGGGTTGAAAATACCCCTTAGCCCCATTTAGCGTCGCTAAAGGCACTTCACTGACTTTAAGGTCGGTTTGCTGGTTGAGATAGTCCTTGAATGCGTTATACAAGCTTGTCACATTCTGATGATCGGCCAAATTTTCTTTGACAAAGTCTTTAGCATTTAACACTGGTTCACCGCTAGTTTGTGCCACATCAAAGACGGGTAGATAGCGATAACCGACAATGGCGCGCTCATCGGTGGTATCAAGATGCTTCTGCTCGGCTGGTGTTAGCTTCTTAATGATCGGAGCCGCAATCCGAATCGCTTTTGCGCCCCGGTAGACGGTGCGGTTAAAAGCCTTCTGCCATTGCTTAAAACCGGCGACTTGAGTGGCTTGAGGATTTTGCGCATAAATTAAATCAATGTTTCTGGCGCTATAACGATGAAATTTAGCCAGGGTATTGAGATACTTTTTAAATTGGTCACTATCAGTTAATTTTAGGATTTGCTGTTCAGCCTGGGCGACTAATTGTGCTTTCCAGGCTTTAACGTCGGCTTTACTCGGCATTGTCTACCCCTCCTCATCTTCAAAAGTATCATTCAATGTCGGCAATGATCTTATTTGAATCGGGGTCGTGCCATAAGGGGCAACGTAGCCATCGGCTAATTTTTGCCAAGCCACTTGATAATAAGCCCCATTTTCAGTAATTTCTTTTAAATACTTATGGTAGATTGTAAAATCAATCCGAATGAAGCTTGAACAAAAACTATTTTTTAAGTTGCTCAAGCTTATTAGACCTTCACTCTTATTACATGTATAGGATCCACTATTCATTAGAGAATAGTCCATCAACATAACTGGCACATATAAATCAACTGTTAACCAGTCAATTTTTTTGGCGACTACTACCATCATTCTATCAATTTATTTAAATTTGTCAAGGGCAGTTTAAAAATGTAGGTTTTCGGCAGAAAGAAATGTAGGTTTTCGGCAGTTACTTGAGGCCACGTAATCGGTAAGATTTACCAGTGATCTTCACTACGTGAACATGATGAACCAAGCGATCGAGAATGGCTGCTGTCACAGTTGGGTTCTGGAAAATATCAACCCAAGCGGATAGATCACTATTGCTGGTAATGATCGTTGAATGCTTTTCATAGCGGGCATTGACTAGCTGAAATAAGAGGTTAGCTTCTTGGTGACCAATTGGCAAATACCCAATTTCATCAATAATTAATAGGTCATAGCGCGAATAGCGGCTTAGAGATCGATCAAGCAGTCCTTTTTCGTAAGCTGCTCTCAATCTAATCAACAGCTCATGACAATTAATAAAGAGAACCCGACAGCCCTGTTTACAGGCCTCAATCCCAATACTAATTGCCAAGTGGGTTTTACCGACTCCCGGATTGCCAATAAAGATTAAGTTTTCAGACTTTTCCATAAAAGCCAGATTCTGGAATTCCAGAACCTCTTGGCGATTCATACTGGGTTGAAAGCTAAAATCAAATGTATCTAGGGATTTTGTATTGGGGAACCGAGCACGGCCAATGGCCCGTGCAATCTGACCTTCGTGTCGATTCTGGAGTTCCGAATTAGTTAAATCAATTAGCGCCTCAGTTAATGACAGATTATCAGTGTGAATTTGATCAAGGTAATTCGGCAAGTATTCACGGATTTTGTTTAACCCTAAGCGCTCAAGATTATTTAAAAGAATTTGATTATTAGTGGTCATGGTAGCCTCCTATAAGTTGTCGTAATCAGTCATATGTTCACGAATGTAAGCTGAAATGTCTTCATCTGTCCGCCCTTTAAGCAAATCAGATTTGAGGATATTGAACTGATCTTGGGGGTCATAATTCAGCGAATTGGTAGTTATGGAGTGCGTACGAATTTCTTCTCCGTTATAATAAATGTGAATGCGCTGCTCATCATTGGAGATTTCAACAGCAACCGTACAACCAATGTATCGCGGATCTACTGAGTACTTACATTTGCGGAAATTGATCATGGCCTCCTTCGAAACGACACGGGTAATGTTTTCTTCGAAGTATGGTTCAAGGAGATTAACTGGAACGCGATGAAGGTACTCTTTTTCTTCGTCTAACCATTTCAGGTACGGGACTTCGTCCGTGGCCTGCGAAGTTTCATGATTTAGATCATCTCGGAGCATATGAACTAGTTCGATTAGCTCAGTTCCATCAGCAAATTCAGTATTGTATGGCCGTAAACGTTCAACCGTGCGAGCAAGGGCTTCAACTGCACCTTTAGTTTGTGGTCTGAATGGTCGACAAGCAATTGGTGTGAAACCGGCATCTTTACAGAATTCGTGGAACCGTTCGTTAAAGACAGCGTGGCCAAACTGGGATTTTGTATGATCCACAACGGTTTTCATATTATCAAACCAGATTTCCGTCGGAATACCTCCGGTATGAAGGAAAGCGTCGTGTAAGCAAGAAAAGAGGGTATCTTGGCTCCGATCAAAGGTTAGTGTCATATATTTGAGTTTTGAATAAGGCAATACATACAAGAAAATATTGAATTTAAACAGCTCACCCTCGCTGCTCACTAGGGCCATTTCTTCTTTCCAGTCAACTTGAGCAGAGAGACCAGGGGAATGTTCAATCCGAATGGTAGCTTTCTTAACTCGTTCTCGGCGGGTTTGGCGACAATAATCTTTCACGAGGGTATAGCTGCCGGTAAAGCCCTTCTTCTGGATAAATTTAAAAATTGAAGCAGCCGAACAATTTAGTTCAAGCTTTGAATCGATGGTTTGCTTGAATGGATCCAGTAAACTTGGCCGTTTCGGTCGACCACTTGGTCGGCCCTTAAGTCCAGCTTTGACTTCCTCATAGGCTTTCTTAACGGTTCGATAATCAACATTATATTGCCGGGCAATCTCGGCGAAGTTAGGCTTAATATTTTCAGTCACGTAAATCGTCACTCCTTCTCTTAAATCACGTCTCACATCAAATTCCTCCTACACTCTGATGTGATTCATGATACAAAAAATGTAGGAAAACCAACAGTTCTAACCTGCCGTTTTCCTACATTTTACGGGTGCCTTTTACAAATTCTTATATCCATCAGCAAGTATCAGCATTCTAGATCTAATTGAATAATAGGTAGATTGTAAAATTAATCCGAACGCTGTTCGGACAAAAAAGATCAGCTTCCTTTAAAATGGTGTTTACCACAAACCCATTTTTTAGGAGCTGATCTTTTGTCTAGTATAACCTATTCTGAACGAATTAAAATTGAAACCTTTTGTGAGCTAGGACTGACCAATATCCAAATGGCTGAGCGGTTAAAACGATCTCCGTCTACGATTTCTTATGAATTATCTCGTTGTCAACCTTATCAAGCTGAATTAGCACAGGCCAACGCTGAATATAAACGGGCGCATTGTGGCCGAAAAACTAAACTGAATGCCAAATTAAAGCAAACCATTCTAAACCATTTACGTCTAAGCTGGTCACCGGAAGTGATTGCGCATGAGCTTAAACTAGCCACTAAATCTATTTATAATTGGCTATATCAGGGGAAAATTGAATTCTCCTTGAGTGAACTACCTGAACATGGGCTACGCCAACGGCGTAACCTTGACCAACGTTCTAAATATAATCAATCATTAGGGCGTTCAATTGAACAACGACCAATTGTGATTAACCAACGTAACCGCATCGGTGATTTTGAAATAGATACAGTGGTTGGCCCTCGTGGACATAGCAAGGCTGCTTTATTAACGCTAATTGATCGCAAATCACGTTTTCTTTGGGCTTACCGATTAAAAGATCGGACAGCGGCGACTGTTAATGAAGCCCTAACTATGTTTCTAACAACTTTTAAGGGACCGGTACACACCTTTACTGTCGATCGTGGAACGGAGTTTAGCAATCTAGTGTCATTTGAACCACAATACGGTATTCAGACCTATTACTGCCATGCTTACACGCCCGCTGAACGCGGCAGTAATGAACGATTCAATCGGAACTTACGTTATTTTTACCCTAAGGGGACTTGTTTTGAGCACATTAGTGCTCAAGATTTAACAACGACGTTACTCGAAATTAACCAACGCCCCCTTAAAGTACTTAACTGGCAAACACCTTACCAAGTGATGCTGACTAATTTGTCAAAAAATTCGGATTAATTTTACAATCTACCGAAAGTTTCCGGGCTTGTTCGGATTAAACTTGTAATTTGCCATAAATAAGAAATTTAAACGGATGGGACTGCTTCATTACTGTTTGCCATTTAACCATTTTTCGGACACAACAATGACCTAAAATTCATTTAAGGTGTCATATTCTTAACCTCTTCGACTTCCAAGTACAAAAAAAGTATTTTTCCTTTTTATAGTACATTGCATCAGAAAAGAAAAAACACTTTCAATTAATCGACTAATTTCAAAATTTAAATTGTGTTAACAGCCCATAACGGTTTCTCACCGTTCAATGTCCGCACCACTTCATTAGCGGAATCAACTGCCATATTTTCCATCGCATTCTTCGTATTTGACGCGATGTGTGGGGTTAATAAAACGTTGTCCAGATTATAAAAATCACTGGTCAAAGGTAATGGCTCCTCATTAAGAACATCTAATGCCGCACCAGCAATACTGTTTTCTTTCAAGGTCAACAGCATATCGTCCTGATTAACCAATGCCCCTCGGCCGAGATTGACCAACAAGGCACTGGTCTTCATCATGTCAAACTCACGTTTACCGATTCCCTGACGATTTTCATCTGTAACAGCCATATGAAGCGTTAAAATATCGGACTGTTTAAAGATGTCATCACGATCAACCAACTTGCCAATGTCTGTGTTCTTGACAAATGGATCATAAATAATGACATTCATCGAAAAAGCCGCGGCTAGCTGAGCGACATGTCTGCCAATACGACCATACCCCATGATACCGAGAGTCTGTCCTTCGAGATTAAATCCTCGGTGATTATTTTTATAATCAAAGTTCCCTTTGCGCATTTCGTTAGACACTTTAGTTATATTTTTAGATAAATCCAAAATAACGGCCATTGTCGTTTCCGCAACAGTTGAGGCGTTTGCATTTGGCGTAATTGTGACATAAACGCCTTGCTTGCCCCAAAACTTTGAATCAACATTGTCGTAGCCGACACCGTGGCGAGCAATAATCTTTAAGTTCGGCATTTCTTGAATATCAAAATTGTCAAATGGATCTGTCATCAATATCATGCCATCTGCATTTGCAGCGGCACTAATAATTGCCGGTGAGCTCAGATCTGTCAACTCAATTACCTTTAATCCAGCATCTAATAAAACATCCTTACCTTTTTGTGAAAGGTTCTTTGGAATTACAACACTTTTCGTCATTTTGTCCACTCCTTATCGTAGTAAGTAACCACCATCAACTGGCAATGTGACCCCAGTAATATAGTTGGAAGCTGAGCTAGCTAAGAATACAACTGCCCCCATTAACTCAGATGGATCAGCCCAGTGTCCTGCAGGAATATGCGCTAAGATTTCTGTATTTCGGACTTTATCTTCTTGTAGTGCCTTGGTCATTGGCGTATCGATATATCCAGGTGCCAGCGCATTCACTTGAATATTCTCGGATGCTAAAGCATCTGCATATGCTTTTGTTAAGCCCACAATGCCGTGTTTACTGGCGGCATATGGAAAAATGAATTTTCCTGCTCGAAATGATTGCATTGAACCAATGTTGATGATCTTGCCTCCACCACTCTTGGACATAACTAGGGCACCTTCGTGAGCCAAATGGTACGCAGCAGTGAGGTTGACGTCAATTACTTTTTGCCAGTCTTCATCTTTGAACTCATTCCATTTATTGCGAATTTGAATACCGGCATTATTCACTAAAATATCTAACCGCCCAAACTTTTTCATCGTTGCGGTGATAATCTTTTTAGCAGCACCGTTTTCCGTCACATCTTGCTCAATGTATCCAACTTCGGACTCATTCTGCAGTGCAAACTCGGATAGTTCATTCCATCCTTTATCATCAAAACTTGCAACCATGACTCTAGCACCGGACTTAATCAACGCTTTGCTGTAATAAGAACCTAGTCCTGAGGCGCCACCAGTAATAAGTGCAACCTTACCATCTAATCGAAAAGTTTCTGTACTAAATTGATCGACCATGTCCATTAAATCGTCCTCCTTCTACTAATGAAAAATAACCCACACAAGCAATTGATTGATAATGGTAGCGACCCACATTAGTGGAACTCCATTCTTCAAAAAGCTTTTTGTTTTGACCTCCAAATAGTCCATTCCCCAGACATTCCATGATTGGGTTATATCTGCTGAAATAGCGAAAATGGAAGCCACCGCAATTAACGGCAATAATGTTGAATCTGGTAAGATATTTAGTGAACTCAGTACGGCAACTGTGGCAGCTCCTGAGCCAAATGCCATCAATGGACCACGCATCAGTGCTAAGGGTGCCAAAACTCCAAGACCAATTGTTAAGAGCAATAAATTATGTTGAGGAATAATGTTTCTAAAAATTGGTGTGAAAATTTTTGCGTCAACACCAGCTGCACCCTGGAAGGTCATTAATACTAGTAAGAAGATAATTAGTCCAGAAACATCTTTAACACCCCGCTGAGCTGTTCCATCGAGAAAAGTAACAAATTTTTTCCATGACTTTGCTTGTCCGGTTACTAATGCCGTTAAAACCACAGCAATTAGTAAGGCTGCAACAGATTGCATTTTAAAGACCATTGATAAAACCACGGGAACAAGTGGCATCAACCAGGAAAACTTCGAGACAGTTGGAACACTCTCTGTGCCGACTTCTTTGGTTGCTAAAAACTTATTGTTCTCTTCTATTTGCTCATCAGTATATTTTCGTTTGTTAATAAACAAGAATATAACTACAAGAATTAGCTGAACTGCCATTGCAGTAAAACCAAACTTAATATAGTTTGGATCTGAGTAATTTGCCTTCGGAAAGAAAGCTTTAAACTGATTGTACTGAATAGTGTTTAAGTAAAGAGGCGCACCAACTGAAACTGTAAAGGCCGTTAACGCAATCGGGCGTGGAATACCGATTTTTAATAATACTGGCAATAAAACGACCCCAATAGCAACCACCGACCCAACACCATATGCCGATAAGAAAATTAACGCAGTAACTAACACAACTAATATTGCAGTTAACATCTTTTTCTTTTCGCCAAGCTTACCTACATCGGTAGAAATCGACGCAGCCACACCGGAATCGACCATGGTCCTTCCAAACCATGAACCAAAAACAATGGTGACGATTGTTCCACCATAGGCAACAATTTTGTCATTAAAAATTGTTTGTAAATTAGCTACTATGGCAGTTGTACCAGTCACGTTGGAAATCTTTCCGGTCATCGCATTTGTAACTATGGCATGATTAAGTTCACCACCGGCAAACCCGATTATTGTCCACACAACTGCCATAACAAGAAATCCAATTGTCATATTACCGCCGTGCAAAATGTAATAAACGAATATAGCAAAACTTAATAACATTAAAATCACTAAGACAGTATTCATGATCAAACACTCCTATTTCACTTATATACATTTTTAATTTCAGCTAACTCAGATGAGCGTCGTTCAAATTGGCTCATGGGATACTCTAAAGCAACGTCAGTGCCTTTTTTAAAGTAAGCTGCAGGTGTTCGCCAGTTGATTTTCCCTTCATCCAATGTTGCAGAAGTATTATTTCCAACACCCGTCATGTTCTTAAGGTGAATATACCGAGTATATGGAGCCATCTTTTTCGCGACAAAGTCAGGATCTTCTCCAGTCACTAGCCAATTACCGATATCGTATACATATCCCACATTTAGGCCCGCCTCTTTGGCCGATTGCAAAAATGTCAGAATGTGTTGAGAACGACCAGATAATTCCGTTTGATCATTTTCGACATTAAATTCAATGCCTTCTGGAAGCGCATCTAAAATGTGTGCTAAATCGCCATTAAAATGTGTAAAATCTCCAGTGTTGAATTTTATTTTATCCAGTTCAAGCAGTTTCCCGTACTTAAAATATGTGTCTAACTTGGAATTAACTTCCCCGTCAACAAATAATTCATCCGGAACAGACAAATTTATCTTTAGACCTAGCTTTTTGGCCTTTTCAACAAATATTGGTGCCTCATATTCAATATCACTAAAATATTCTAGACGTGCTTCCACGCCATCAGCACCCAACTTTTTAATATCTTCAAGAAATTCAGATTGGGATTCTCCTTTGTCGTGCCTCTCTGCGTAAACCAACGTATTAATGATGTAAGCCATAGTGTAAATTCTCCTTTTTATCTTCTATAGTGACTTGTTTTTTAGGTAAGCGCTTACCTAAAGTACTAAAAATAATAGCGAATTAAATTGTGCTTACGAAGTATCATTTTTAAATAGTTAGGTAAGCGCTTACCTTTCGCTTTACTCCTGTATTGTATTATGATTCACAATGTCTGTCAATCCCTTTTGTCAAAAAAAGACGATGCTATATCACATCGTCTAAAAAGTTAAAAATCATTTTGTACAATAAATTAAATTCGTGATTTTGACAGTTGCCTTCGTTGGCTGGCCATTTGCTGTAGCAAATGGCCCAATGGTGATTCCGAAAACACCACCTGCAATCTCTGCCGACAGCGTTTCCCCATCAATGCTACCTAATTCTTCATTGTTAAAAAACAAATGATACTGACCAGCAATATCAGTTTCAACACGTAAATTAAACTTAGTTAAGTTGTTAACCTTCGAGCTTGGAACGCTTGCTACATCATGCTGCCTGTGTACTATTTTGACAATATCTTTATAGACAGCAAACTTAATGTAGTCCGTGTCATTCTTACGTACAGCTAGCCCCACCTCTTCGTTTCGCGCTGGGTCAAAATCAATCTCAAAATCCGCAGAAATCGTCGTCAACAAATGGGTTTGACGAAATCCAACATATGACACATTAGAAATCGCATTAATATTATCGGACTGTAATTTCATCGTTTTATGGTCTGCCAAAAAATGTTTCTTATTTCCGCGTATTGATACTAGGGTTTCATCATCTAACGCATATTCTCCGTTGCGTTCTTGTTTAATAATCTCTGTCAAAGCGCTTTCAACATTTTTTTCACTAGACTCCACCGAAGCAGGCCCCCAAACGGGCTCTCTCCAACTAATTAAATCGGTCGAGGTAATCGTAAACGAACCTTGTCTTTCGGATAAACTAGTTGAATTCGTAAATTTACCACTGATTTGATATTCTCCGTTATCAAATTTAAGATCAGTTAGTGATAAGCCTTCACCTGATCGGACCTCCGAAAAATCTAATACGTCGGACGTATTAAATACATTTGCAATGTGCTCAAATTGCCCATCTTTTTGTGTCCTAAATATTGGCCAACCGGGTAAATATTCATAGGTATTGGCCACTAAAATTTTCGTATCGCCTACTACAAGAAGCTTGGAACCAGGATAAGTATCAAATAACATTGTTTTTTTACTCGTCATTATATTTTCCTCGTTAGATAAAGTGTGTTTTTTAGGTAAGCGCTTACCTAAAACTTTAACACATGCCTGTCCAAAAGCAACCCTGGTTGTGCGAAAAAATACAAACAAGGACTTACAAGTAGTCTGCCTTGACCACTGTCACTGCCGGCACGCTTGCCTCATTACTATTCAATAAATTAAGGATTAATTCACCGGTTGTCACACCCATTTTGAAGGGATTTTGTCGAACTAACCTCAGTTCAGGATTAATTTCAAACAATACATCAGATTCAGCAAACCCAGTTAATTTGCTATCTGAATTTGTGAGGTCCTGCATAAAACGAGCAGCCAGCTTCATTACTAATCGTTCTTTTAAAGCAAATATTAAAACTTTTTCTTTTTTATCAACATCAGCTGAAATTCTCGCCTTTACCTTCTTGGCAACATTATCTTGTGCGGTTACTTCAACAAGAAGTGCGTTAGGGTAAACACTTTTAATTGCAGCTGCACGATCTCTTCGTGTCGAAACCGTTCCAATAGGCTCTGTTACAATCACAGCCTGTGTATACCCTTTTGATAAATAATAATTACTGACTTTTTTTGCAACATCGTAGTTGTCACTAACAACTGTCGGCCACTCAGAATTTTCTAGCAAACGGTCAACCGTTATAACTGGAATATTTCGCTTAAGGTGTTTTTTTATCGTGGATGCATCGACATTTAGAGGCTGAATAATCAATGCGTCAAAGTTCTGTTGATTTATTTTATCAATCAAGTACAGTTCCTGTTGCTCATCACCATTAGTATCAAATAATACTGGCGTATAGCCCCCAGTGATCGCAATTTCATCAATTCCTTTAAATATCTCGGATGAAAAATAATCCTCAATATTGGCAACTACAACCGCAATCATTTTGGAAGTTTTTGTCATCAATTGCCGAGCAGCTGCATTCGGAACATAATTCATCTCATCAATTATGTTCTGAATTCTTTTAGCTGTTTTTTCCGACATTCTATCTAATTGACCGTTTAAAAACCGTGAAACTGTGGCAATGGACACGCCGGCGGCTGAGGCCACTTTATCGATACTATTGTTCTTATTTTCATCAGTCATCCTGACACCCCACTATTCCATTAGTCTTAATTCTGACAACATTTCAGTGCACATTTTTGCTGTCTTAATTAAGTTATTATACGGTAGATTGCAAATTTAATCCGAATTTTTTGACAAATTAGTCAGCATCACTTGGTAAGGTGTTTGCCAGTTAAGTACTTTAAGGGGGCGCTGGTTAATTTCGAGTAACGTCGTTGTTAAATCTTGAGCACTAATGTGCTCAAAACAAGTCCCCTTAGGGTAAAAATAACGTAAGTTCCGATTGAATCGTTCATTACTGCCGCGTTCAGCGGGCGTGTAAGCATGGCAGTAATAGGTCTGAATACCGTATTGTGGTTCAAATGACACTAGATTGCTAAACTCAGTTCCACGATCGACAGTAAAGGTGTGTACCGGTCCCTTAAAAGTTGTTAGAAACATAGTTAGGGCTTCATTAACAGTCGCCGCTGTCCGATCTTTTAATCGGTAAGCCCAAAGAAAACGTGATTTGCGATCAATTAGCGTTAATAAAGCAGCCTTGCTATGTCCACGAGGTCCAACCACTGTATCTATTTCAAAATCACCGATGCGGTTACGTTGGTTAATCACAATTGGTCGTTGTTCAATTGAACGCCCTAATGATTGATTATATTTAGAACGTTTGTCAAGGTTACGCCGTTGGCGTAGCCCATGTTCAGGTAGTTCACTCAAGGAGAATTCAATTTTCCCCTGATATAGCCAATTATAAATAGATTTAGTGGCTAGTTTAAGCTCATGCGCAATCACTTCTGGTGACCAGCTTAGACGTAAATGGTTTAGAATGGTTTGCTTTAATTTGGCATTCAGTTTAGTTTTTCGGCCACAATGCGCCCGTTTATATTCAGCGTTGGCCTGTGCTAATTCAGCTTGATAAGGTTGACAACGAGATAATTCATAAGAAATCGTAGACGGAGATCGTTTTAACCGCTCAGCCATTTGGATATTGGTCAGTCCTAGCTCACAAAAGGTTTCAATTTTAATTCGTTCAGAATAGGTTATACTAGACAAAAGATCAGCTCCTAAAAAATGGGTTTGTGGTAAACACCATTTTAAAGGAAGCTGATCTTTTTTGTCCGAACAGCGTTCGGATTAATTTTACAATCTACCTTATTGATACAATTACATTCTGATAACTATTTTTAGCAGTTAAACTACCTGTGACAGAAGGTTTCTCCGTAACAGTTGCCGTAACTGTTTTCCCTACAGTCTTTTCAAAATCATCACCAATGGTAATCAGATAATAACCATTAGCCCCGTATTGATCATTGCTAACGTAAGTAATAGTCCCAACATTTTGAATATTTAAAGCCGTTCCTGAGCTTAATGCTGAACCAGGATTAGAGCTTGAATTATTAGTAATGGTTACAGGTATTTTAATCGTTGAACCACTTTTTAAAGTCCCATCCTGAGTTAACGTAAATGCCAAATTAATAGCATTAACTTGAACATTTTGACCGCTAAGATTTTTACTATCCCCATTTTTCATGGTACTGCCATCATTAGCTGTAATTGTAACGTTTACAACTGGGTTAATTGCGTTTAAAACTTGGTTACTTGCCTTTAGACTGGTGCTCTTTACGGTAACTTTCTTTTGCACACTAGTTGCGTTTAATTTGGCGAAACGACTACTTGCTGCGCTTGCCGTATCTGATTTAGTTGCACTACTACTTACTGTGCGGTTCTGGTGCAAAGTTGAAATTAAGCGTAGATCAAAGTGACTGTGTTTAGTGGTTGTAGCCTATGCCGCTAACAATTGGTCGACTTCTTGATACGCTGAAAAGCCGAAGAGGCCTAGCTTCTTTCGGCTTTCTTTGTGTATCGCATGCATGGTTTCAATGCCGTATAATGTCCTAGCTGCTGTCCGAGTGCTCTGATAACTTGCGGAACGAACTTGTTGCCGCTTAATAAAACGGTGATCTTGCTCAATCAGATTATTGCGATATTTGGAGCACTGATGCACACCTTTGTGCAGATAGCCTTCCCTAGTAAGCTTTTTAATTGCCTTTAGGGTCGCTCCGTACTGATCAGTCACTAATCGATGTGGAAGACCATAGGTCTTTAAAAGGCGTTTGAGAAAACGATAGGCCGAGTTAAAGTCACGCTTCTTGCGCAGTTGAAAATCAAGCGTAAGACCTTGATCATCAATGGCACGGTAGAGGTAATTCCATTGACCTTTGATCTTGATATAGGTCTCATCCATACGCCAACTTTTGGAAGTGCGCCGATGGCGCTTACGCCATAGAGCCCGCATAATCGGTGAGTAATGTTGTACCCAACGCATGAGGGTTGTGTGATGCACGAAAATACCACGGTCGCGCATCATTTCAACTAGATCTCGATAACTGATGTTGTAACGCAAGTAGTAGCCTACGGCAAAAGTAATCACTGATTGATTGAATTGCCGTCCTTTAAAATGATCAGTCATCTGAAAACCTCCAGTTTCAATTCATGATACAGGATGCACTCTCCCTGAGTAAACTTTGCACCAGAACCATTTTATACGTGGATAAGATACTAGTCTGTCCGTATAATGGATTAAGTAGAGAAGTTAAGGCGGTGGCTATTTCCGATCGGAGGTGGTGCTTATGGTGTTAAACCTTTAAAGCCCATAAATCCTAACGAAAGGAGTAGCCTAAGTGTCCGTTGCGGACGCTTTACAATTAATGCTGGCTTTCGGTGCTTTTATCGTGGCCTTAATCGCATTAATTGTTGAGCTGATCAAAAGTCAGCAAAAAAAATAACCGCCTTAGCTCTGGCAAGCTAGCGGTTATTAAATATCGTTAAAATCTGTCACCGTCTTAAACGGCTCTACATGGGAAGTCCTGTTCTAGCGGGACTTCCTTTTTCTATACATATTATAGCATGACTATGACTGACTTTCGACAATTTTAAATCAGATTTCTAGCACTTTAAGGGAACACACGTTTGCTTTTGTGTTAAAATATGGGTAAAAGCTAATGGAAGTGATCAACTTGTTTACTGATGATGAACCGCATGGCGTGTTCTTTCTAATCGACAACAAAAGCTTCTATGCTAGTTGCGAAGCTGTTGCTCGGGGACTGAACCCCTTAAAAGTGCCCTTAGTTGTCCTTAGTGAAGCTAAAAATACTAATGGTGGCCTAATTTTGGCTACTTCACCTGAAGCCAAGCAATTATTTCACATCAAAGCTAATGTTTCACGTAAACGTGATTTACCTAATGATCCGCGCCTATGGGTTGTCCCACCACGCATGAACCTCTATATCGAACGTAACTTGCAAATTAACCAAATCTTCCACCAGTTTACGGCTGAAAAAGAAGTTTGGCCGTATTCAATTGATGAAAGTATTTTGGATATGACCCATTCATGGCGGCTCTTTGGTGATTCACCCCGACAAGTAGCCCGTTTGATTCAGAAAACCATTCGTCAGACACTAGGCCTGTACACCACAGTCGGTATAGGTGATAATCCGACCCAAGCTAAGCTTGCCCTTGATGTATATGCTAAGCATACCTCTGACTTTATTGGTGAAATTCATTATGAGACTGTCCCTCAAAAAATCTGGACGATCAATGACTTAACTGCTGTCTGGGGGATCGGTGAACGAACAGCTAAACGGCTAAACCGCCTAGCTATTCACAACATGTACGAGTTAGCCCATGCCAATCCTTATTTGTTGAAACAAGCAATGGGGATTATTGGCACCCAATTGTTCGCCACGGCCTGGGGAATTGATCGAGCACAGGTTACGGAACCCGCTAAAGTCAAATCAGCAAGTCTAGGAAATTCACAAGTATTGCCACGGGACTATCTTAACCAAGCAGAAATTGAAACGGTCATTAAAGAAATTGGTGAACAAGTGGCTGCTCGGCTACGACACCACCATAAAATGGCGGGGTGTCTGTCGCTAAGCATTGGTTTTTCTTACGCTGCGGCCGCAGCCGATGGCCGCGGTGGCTTTCATCAGGCTTTAAAAATTGAGCCAACCAATGATAACCAAGCTTTAACGCGACAACTGTTATGGTTGTTCCGCAAAAACTGGGACGGTCAAGCTGTCCGAAATATTGGGGTTTATAGCAGCAAATTAAGTGCCAACACCGGCCAACAGCTTAGCTTATTTGAGCCGGCAAGTACCCAGATTAAGGCTAGTCGGTTAAACCAAGTGATTGATGAAATTCATCGCCGCTTTGGCTTCACAAAGTTAGTTTATGCCACCAGCTTGTTAAGGGGCGGTACAGCTATTGAACGCGCTTCACTCGTCGGTGGTCATAATGGGGGCAATAGCTATGAATAACGATGTAGAAATTATTATGGGACGCTTAACCTTGCTGTTCAAGCGCCAGTCGCGCACCCGTTACTGGTTGATGATCGCTAACGATCCTTACGATCAGACCTACAATGTATTTTTTAACAGCCAACGGGCTAACGAGCGCTTGCAATCCGTTCCTTTACATAAATTAGCACACTATGATTTAGCTGATTTAGAGACGCTACTAAAAGCTTTGCGACAAAAGATTAAACTAACGATCGAATTTGTTGGCTTTACTGGTGAACGCTGGCCTAAAAGTCAAAAGTTAATTCAACGAAAGCGGGTGCCCCTTGAATAACCAAGACTTTGACTTAGATACGGTTAAGCATTTCTTTGAACATGATTATCACGACCGGGGCATGATGAAATGGCAGGGGTTCTATTTGTCCGATCATACCGCCGCGCTAAATCAACAAAACCAGCAGTTGAATGCAGTTTACGTCCCACGACCGCAGCAATCCTTATCAGAGCTGACACAAGTGTTGGCCGACGCGTATCAAAGTCAACAACTGGTAACGATTCAGCTAAAAACGGTTGACCAAAATAACCACCATTTGCCGGATATAACGACTTTAATTCATGGCTACAATGCTAATGATATTGTGATTGATTCTGATTGTTTCGTCCCGCTACAAGAAATTCGCAATGTGGCATACAAAAAGACGGAGAAGCTATAAAAATTAGCTCTCCGTCTTTTCTTAACGCTTTATTTGCTGTTGTTCATCTTGTCTTGGGTGTGTGATCTTTGGATTTTGTCTCACAAAATTTTGCAACTATTTTTTAGCTCAACTGCTTATTTCTTGGTACACTATATCGAGCTTGATTTAATTGATAACATTTTGAGGATTACCTGATAGATACGCCCTTACATTAGCAATGGTTATATTCAACAACCGTTCTCTTGTTTCGTACGGTGCCCAAGCAATATGTGGCGTAATATAGCAATTTTTTGCTTTTAGCAGGGGACTGTCACTATCAATTGGTTCTTTTTGAACAACGTCAGTAGCGTATGCGTAAACCTTATCTTCATTCAAGGCTTTCTTAATATCGTCCTCATTAACCAGTTTGCCTCGCGCTGTGTTTAGCAAAATAACACCGTTTTTCATTTTTGCAATCGTGTCATTATTAATTAAATGCATTGTCTCCGGCGTTTGAATTACGTGCAAACTAATAACATCTGATTTCTTTAAAAGCTCATCAAGAGATACTTGTTGAGCCCAAGTATCAGCAATTTTTTTAGGACGATGATTATAAAAAATAACTTTCATAGAAAAGGCGTGCCCTATTTTAGCAACTTTTTGAGCAATATGACCGTAACCGATTAGCCCCAAAGTTTTGTCTTTTAATTCTAATAGCGGTTTGTCCCAAAAAGTAAAATCAGGTACCTGTGACCATTTATTTTCATGAACCAGCCGATTATGCAAGCCAACCTGACTTGTTGCCTCTAATAGTAACGAGAAAGTAAATTGTGCTACTGCATCACTAGCATATGTGGGAATATTAGTTACTACGACTTTATTTTTATGAGCACTTTTAATATCAACGACATCGTAACCGGTTCCCATAATTCCAATATAATTTAGCTTCGGAACTTTACTAATCACGTCGTCATCTAGCGGAGTTTTATGCGTGATAACAATTTCAGCGTCACTAATTCGTTTTATAATTTCATTCTGATCATTAACTGGTGTACGGTCATAAAAAGTACATTCGCCTAAGTCTTGCAATAAGTGCCAATTTAAATCTTTATTTAGCTCATAACCATCTAAAAGAACAATTTTCATCGTGAGATATCTCCTATCTTTTTAGTGTTTCGCCTGTATTCCGTTCTGCTTGTCTAATTTCTGGATTCTGACTCACAAAATCTTGCAACTGTTTTTGCGTTCGATCACTAATTTCTTGGTGCACATCGTTTAACTGGTTTTTTAGTTCTGATTTTTGTTGGGGATCAGTCGCTTGCTTAATTTGTTGTTGCAAGCCTTGATACGATTTGTTAAGTTCCTGGGCTGATCGCTTTTTGAGGTCATGTTCAGGATCTTTTGGATCTAGAATTTTTGGTGTTGATACTAATAACGCCAGAGATTCTAGATCCATCTTTGTATAACAAAAGAACACCTAGTCTCCTCGGTGCTATGCTTTAAGCGACGAAACCCAAACAAAGCGAGGTATGACTAGATGTCCGACTTAAATAGTACTCTTAAGCTGCTTGGAATTACAGATTCGAATACCACGGTCAGTGATGTACGTGATGAGATCCGCGGTCACGGCCAGGGTCGTAAGAAGTATCAGGTGGTTCATGCAGAACTGACGTATTTCCTAGAACGCTGTCCAAGTTGTGGCATGCCGGCATTGCGACGCAATGGGCACATCCGTACGCGTATTCACGTCAACGGCCCAACTGATTGCCGGGTAATCCTAGAGTTGGATAAGCAGCGCTGGCGTTGTCGTAACTGTCGGTCAACTCTCACTGCCACGACGCCCGTCGTAAAGCCTAATCATGCGATCTCTACCGGAATTTCGGAGTATGCGCTCAAGCTCTCTAAACTTGCTATACCAGGGAAACAGATAGCTTCTATTACTGGTATCTCGACGACTTCTATTGAGCGCATCATCGACGATGATATCAAGCCGCATCCGCTCAACTACCTCCCAGTAAATTTGTGTTTTGATGAGTTCCGTTCGACTCACTCCACAATGTCATTTATCTGTATTGACGCAGATACTCACAAAAGGGTCACAGTGCTTGGTGATCGTCTCTCAGCGACCATTAAGGACTTCTTCAAGAGCCACTATTCGAGCGAGCAAAGAGCCGGCGTCAAACACATCTGTATGGATATGAACGCCGCCTACCAGAACTTTGCTCACGAGCTCTTTCCAAACGCCGAGATCGTAATTGACAGATTCCACGTTATTCAGCTCATCGGGCGTGCAATGGATCAGATCCGCATTCAGGCCCTCAAACAGATATCCGACAAACATTCACGTGAATACAAAGCCTTGAAGACCAACTGGAAGACTTTGGACAAGGCCAAGCCAGACGCAAAGTACCGCCATTATCGCTTCGGTCTTAATGAATCCCTCACCGATCAAGAGGTTATTGACATTGGTATTGATCCCTTTCCAAAGCTGAAGACCGCCTATGAGACGTATATCGACATTCATGACGCATTGCTGGGAGGTCACCCTAAACGCCTTAAGGCGCTGATCGAGAACTACCAACCTTGCGGTGAACCAATGGATACGGCGATTGCTACCTTGAAGCTAAATATCCGCGGGGTTTTAAATGCCTCTCAGACCTTGCTTTCCAATGGACCAATCGAAGGTGTCAATCGCAAAATCAAAGAACTTAAACGTTCCTGTTATGGCTTTGCAAATCAGGAGCGCATGTTCAAACGAATTTACCAACTGATTGCTTAGTGGTCCTTGAACTCATACTGGTACCCCGGGGAGGAGTATGCCAACTAACACTAGGAATCCTGTACCCATTCCAAAATCAGACTCATAAAGGCCACCAAAGCACTCAATCCCATTGAATAACAAAAAGGTCTCTCCACAACGGAGAAACCTCAAAAGATAAAAACTATTCATCAACACCAATTGACAAAGTTCCTAGTAGGATCTCCTAACCCAGCTCTGTGGTATCAGCATGGACCCAAGTACCCAGAATATTATCTTGATAACGGTAAAGTGAACTCAAAAACAACCGGATATGGATGGATTGAATACTCTCAAAATTAACTAACGTTCAACAGCACTTGGTTCGCCATTCGGCACACGCGATCGTGACGCATACTATTCAAAACGCCATCATCTTTACGAATGCTACTGATTTGTGTATAGGATAATCCCGTAGTCGTCCGTAGCCATTTAGAAGAAAGCTCCGAATCGGTGATTGCCCAGCGCATCACAGCAACAGAATCAACACGGTTGACCACGTAGTTTCCTGACATACCATGCGCCAATAACAACGTATTGTTAAAAACCTCGACGATCAAACGTTGCAATTGTACCAGGCACGAATATGGATAAATAAAATCTTTATTTACGGCAATTACATTCTTCACGCCACTTAAAAATCGTGGTTCGTCTAAATTACGCGTAATATAAGTATTCAAACCACTGAGACTGATAAATTGCCGCTGAGAAACTGTCAACATGCCAGTTTCAGCTTTATTAATCTCTTGCAAACCAAGTATGCCAGAAGTCAAATCATCATAAACACGTAATAGATCTTCGGCTGCACGAGCTTCATAGTTCGTGTGGTCTTTTTTTATGGTCTTGACTGAATATTCTTGTTCAAGTTGTAAAAAAGGTTTGCGATTAATCGGAATGAGTTGGTTAATGATTCGACACTCTTCCTGATCCACCGCTAAATTAATCATTTCCATGTTTTCCTCACCTACCGCTGCCATAACAGCAAACAAAATGTCAGTGTATTAACACCCATATGCGTGACAATGTTGAAACGAAGGTCACGTTCGCGGTGATAAATCCACTGCAAATAAATCGAAAATAACACATAAACCAGTAGTACCGAATCCTCATGCATCATGCCAAACGCCCAGCCGGTTAAAATAGCTGCGATCCACCAGCAAACGTTTTCGTTTGCACCAGTTAAGTGAACGTGAAGCCACTTGGTCACACCACTAAAAACGGACTGTCTAAACACTACTTCTTCAAGATACGGTGCAATCAGTAAAACCATCAGCATCATAGCTGGTGAATTCATGATTTGCCTGCTCAAAGTCGCTGTATTAGTCGAACTGACAGCTGAGTCATGATTGCCAGCGGCCACTAAACTAACCGCTACAATCGCCACAAATGGCATGAAAACGTACATCAACATGCGTAGACTGACTGCCCACCACGATTCATTGGGGCGTGACTGCGGATATGACTTCACGATCGGATCTTTGGTAGCCCGCATGGTAACAAGAATCAGTAAAAATATGAGCATCAGCAAACCATTGATATGCTGCCATTGCAAGATTGGCAGTGCGCCGATCGTCAGCATCAGCAAGAAATAACCGCCAACCGTTATTCGATTTATTTGACTGTCACCATTTGCTTCAAGCGCATTGGACACTTCTAAATACGTCATCAAATCGCCTACTTTGCCATAACGCCAAGATACTTAACCTGCGTAAAAATTTGTTGTCCTGGATTGTACGTGACGGCATAAATCGAGGTCGCCGTGCGGCCATTACTGTCCATGCCATCTGCTAATACCGAGTATTTAACTAACGCCAAACCTTGCAGCTGTTTAGCCTGATTTTCGCCAGTGTTATGCGTCAAATTGACTGACAGTAACGTCGATTGCATATTAGATTGTCGCTGTGCCTTTTCGTTATTTTGAATCTGCTGTTTAGTGCCAACTAACGTGTCAGCCAGCGCTGCTGAACTATATTTAGCAACTTGATCATGTCGATCACCGTAAGAGTTGTTGTCATAATTAAACATAGCACCGAACAGGTTCTGAGCCTGCTGATCCATCTGTGGATAGTTAGTCGTCACATCAGAACTGTGAACAGCCTGTTTAGCAGAGCCTTCAGCAGAAGTCTTAGCCTGTTTCAGGGTCTTTGTTTTCTGTGTTAATGCCTGCTTGTCCGCAGTCAATTGTGCGACCCGCGCATCTTGCTTTGGATCAATAAAAACCTTTTGGACACCAAATATCAAACCGGCTCCAAAAACAAAACAGATGACGCATAACCAAACAATAGAAGTACCTTGTTTCCTATTTTGCATTTTACTTATCCCCTTGCTTCGTTCCTTTGAAATGAATAAAATTCGAGACCTGGCTTACCGGAATTGTGCGTGTGTGATACTTACCATCTGGAGCACCCCCGACAAGCCAGTTGTATTCTTCCAGTTTGACCTTATCGCCATCAACAGAATCCACGTAAGCCACATGGCCATAAGGATTACTGCCAGTTCCATCAAATTGAGCAATGGTTCCGGCCTTAGCATCATGATCCACCTGCACACCTTCAGCTCGTGCGCTGGTGGCCCACTGGGCACCATTACCTAAAGCATGAATCAAGTTACCAGGTACACCAGCAGACTGCATGCGCCATGCCGACCAGCTAGTACACTCACGATTTGGATAACCATTTTGATCATCAATAGAATCCTGTGTCGCATTCTTTAAATTATCAGGGTAATCATCGCCTTTGGCTTCACCAGGGTCACTACTGTCATCACCACCCGCCTCACAGGATTGATCAGATTGACCACCATCTGAGCTAGTGCTAGTCGTTGGATCGGTCGCATTATCAAATGAACTCGTCATAACTGGATCAGTTCCGGCTAGTTTCGTGTACCACTGATGAGCCTGTGCCTGACGGCTGGGCTGAGTACGTACTTGTGGTCGTTCATAATCATCAATCCATGCTTGCGTAGCCGAATCGATATCATTTGAAGATAATATTTTCTTGAACGATGGCGTTTTTTGAACTTCCTGCCAAAGGTAATCCAATTGAAAACTCATGTCTTTCCAATCAACACCTTTGGCTTTAGCAGCATTCAATAACGCAGTATGTCTATCAGCAGTCCATTGAACCAACCCAAGTCCAACATCAGTATCAGTAACGGCTGCACCTTCGGCCACATCACCTTGAGTTCTCGCAGGGTTTAAACCTGACTCAGATTGCATGTTCCCAATAACAGCAGCCACACCAGCAGAGGTAGCTCCTTTTTTAATCAAATAGTCATAAACTGTTTTCGCATTTTTATTCATATCCGCGGACGTGGCCGCTCCTACCGTCACACTGGTATTATCCTGATCAGTGCTACAGTCATTGTCATCGCTAGATGTTGTCATCATTACAATTAGCAGACCAGCAAACACAACAGCAAAGACAATAGCGAGCACAGTTGAACTACCAAAAACGGCCGCCAAACCCCGTTTGAGCCATTTTTTAGAAATTCGTTTTGTTGCATCTTTGGCCAACTGACTGCTCTGATCGTTTTCTGGATCATTATCCATTACCACACCCCCTAAAGCGTCAGTAGCCAAATCAAGCCAGTAATTACCATGAGAACGGCCAGTATTTTGAGATAACCAAGAATCATTGGCCAGTTGTTGCTCGGATCAACCTTGCCTGATTTAATGTCCTCAACTCTCGTATTCAACATATTGGCCGTATACTGCTTGAAATTCCGGCCGACATTGAAAACCTTACGAACATTCCTTTTTCCGGAACGAAGTGGGTGCGGCCAGTGTAAACGATGTTTTTTTGTCTTTTCAGTTGTCACCTTTAAAGCCCCCCATCGTATCGATAACGTTCTTCATCAGTTAGTTGAACCGTAAATTGAATATTACGGTCGCCACTAATGTTCGCGTTAACTTCACCTTGTCGTAACTTCGTTAGACTCTGTAATTCGGCATGCGTCGAGGACCCACCATAGGCCAGCCTCAACGATGGCAAATCAACGTCTGACGTTTGGAAATTGAAGATGATTTGCATCAGTCCGAAAATTTTTCGTACAGCGATAACATACGGATCTGTCGCTGATGAAGTGCCATCCAAAATAATGTCCTTAATCGTGGGTGCAATCATGTTGATTGCACACATATTTTTACGCATTTGTTCCATCATCTTGGCCAAAAACTCAACACCAAATGGAAACCTAGGTGTGATCACATTTTCAACTTCATCAAAATTGAGATAGTACCAGCGGATATCATCCGTCGTAATCTTTTTTTGACGTAATGCCTCACGGTAATACGTTCCGTTACGCACAATATCTTGGCTCATCAAAGACAGCACTTGGTAAAACTGAATGTTGAAGATGGCCTTACTGCCTTGCACAAGACCGCTGTAATCAAAATCAATGACCTGAGTGCTCGACAGTGCAGGCATCAACGTCGGTCCATCGAATAAATCACCGTGATCAACCAACAAAGTGCTAAATGCATTCACGATTCGATCCATTGACTGACTCTTATACTCTGGCAGTTGTGCATGGGCATTCGTAATTGCATTACGTTGTGCTTGTTTAATAAACGTTACAAATTCACTCAATGTCGGGTATTTTTCTGGACTAAGTTCTGCTATCGGCGGCACGTTCTGGTGCTTACGCGCATTTTTGATCCATAGCTCTTCATTGATGTAAAAGTCCGTAATCCACGTTTCCAAGGTCGTTAAATCATCATCAGTCGTTTTGTTATTCAAAAACTGCAGCACGTTTTTGAGCTTTTCAGTATTCGCATCAAAGGAACTGGCTTGATCCACGTAATCACCATTTTTGGAAGTTACGGTGGGAAACACTTGGAATAAGTTAATCTTGAATTTTGGAGAATCTAAGGGAATAACTATCCCTCCTTGCCCGATCGTTTGATCTTCATATTCGTGTGATAGATCAAAGTTTCGAATCCAGGCTCCGCGTGAAAAAACATCATCGTTAATCTTTTTCCCAAAACCAGATTTACCCATACCTGGGTTGCCCAACTCCAGAAAAAAAGAGCGCGTACGTTTACGATCTCGATAAAATGGATCCCACATAACTTCACCATTCGTCTTTGTATAGCCGAAATAGGTGCCCCGTGGATCATCGAGTTTTACATGATTAAATAGATAAGAGCCACCAAGTGCATATGCCGAAATTGGAATCCCATGATCAGAATTCGGCATTTTTTCTTCGCTCATCGGTGGCACGAACACTGACTGAAAATCGTAAAGCTGTTCTTCAGCGTAAGCCGACATACTAAATTCAGTGTGATCCTGTTTTACCTTAGCCACGCGTTTATGCAATTCATCCAATGTATTGGCATAAACGAACAGCCGCCAATAAGTCCGCTTCAGCACCTCACCATGACGCTTAACCATGTTCAGCAACGTCATCTGATCATTGACCGCACCGATCGCGTCCGAGTTATCCGACGCTTTCGCCTTACCTGAAACCCGTGTGGCTTGTTCACTCGTTGAGCGGTCCAACCATTTAACCACCTGATCATGGTTCTCCGTTCCAAGTGAAATCACACTGTACGTTGAGTCACCACTGACAAGTGGCACGCCCCAGAACATTTCTAGGCCATGTGGCGGATACTTCCAGATCCGCAAGCAGGTCACATATGTGTCGCCGATCTGAATGTAATCGGCATGTGGGATCACATTGCCTTGTGGTTGTGTTCTGGCAATAAATCCAAGATCATACCCCTTGGCCTCTAGTTCACTAATTTCTTTTTGCTTCAACGTCTTCACCTATCCCTTATCAATCCGCAATGCCGGATTGTTAATGCGTGTGACAATTTCTTCTTTTCGTTTACGAGAAATTGGCTCAAGAATCACAGCACCGCCACCCCAGCTTTTAGCGTTGCTAATCAAATCGGTTAGCTGCCGAGTCGTTTTCCCAAAGAAAAACATGATGTACTCCTGGTTAAACAGTTCCTGTTCAACCACATGCGTTTGCTCAATACGATCGGAAATAAACTGGATCCGCGTTGAGAGTTGCTTAGCAATCGCTGGATCATCAATTGAACGCAGCTCTTTGTTCAACTTGATGTATTGTCGCGTCCAGTACCCACGTTGTTGACTGGTATCAACAGGAAAAGGCGAAACAAATATTTTTGTTGCTTCAACATAGCGCCGCAAAAAATCCTGGTACTGACCAATAATCGCCACACTATCATCAGGTGGTAGCGAGCCAACATCCTGGCCTCGAACCGACATCATCTCTACGTAACCATCTGCATCGTCAGCTAAACGCAAATACGCATAGCGATCATGTGTTAGTCCTCGATAGCCAACGAGCTTGGTAATCACTTCTAAATTCAACGCATCAAAGCGGCTCGTCGTTTGTTTGCTTTTATGATGTCCAAAGTGCAACCCGCCACTACGTGTGTCGCTCGGTTGCTTAACTGTTCTAATCGGCATAGGTATCACGCTCCTCTTCAGCCGTTACACCCACGCCATTGCGTGCTGCATTATCAGGTAAGATGTGATCAAATTCGTAATAGCCAAACGACTGATAACCGTGATCAGGCCAATTTGTCAGTAGCATCAGTAAGATCCGCCAATTTTCTCGTCCAGGATTAGTGCGAGGACGCATGATCAAGTAAATGCCTAAGATAAAAGCGCAAATATAAAAGAAGATTTTTTGAAGCATTTGACTGGTAGGAAACATGCTTTCGCCGATAAACATCGAGAGTCCAAACACTAGGGCAAAAACACCAATGTCAACCGCGTACAACACCCATATTTTCATCTGCGAACGTACCGTTCCTACCACGGGAAAATCTTGCATAAGAAAAAGCCTCCAATATCTGAATACTTGCTTCAGATACTAGAGACTTAAGGATTCTATTCAACTTTCGCCAAGTCACGCACGCGACAGGACCAACAGTAGGTTTGCTATCTGTGAAGTGATACAAACACTGACCGTTGTTCCTCCGCCTTTATGATGGACTGGCCGACCCCATCAGCCAGTTTCATTGGCTCAATTACATTATACAAAGTACCATTTTTCTTATATAGAAGGTACACTGGCGATTTTCCCTCACCCAAAAACAATGGACTCAAAGGAATCCAATTAACCTTAGTTGAACTAAAAACTGGTTGCTTAGTATTTGTGCTAATCAAATAATACTTCGTCGCCTTTGGCATTTTGTTGCGTAATTGCACAACTTGATTACCAGTTGCGTTGCCTAATTCTCCATTCTTACCAGGAAATTGAAAGGTTTCGGAAGCTGACTCCTTCGTAATAAGTGCACGTGCTTGTTGATACGTCTTAGGCTGCACGTGCCCCTCAAATTTAAATTGTTCATTATCCTTTTTTCCGTTAAATTGTAACGTCTTGTCATCAAACGTGACAGACACAGGCGTTTTTGTCCTTTGTAAGCTATGTGCTGTTTTATACGTGAAAATAGTGCCATTGTACTGATTTTTCTGCCCATTTTCTTTCTTAGCACAAGCACTTAATCCAATGCTCAGCACCAAGATTGTCAGTATTGAGAAGAGTTTCTTTGCTACCATCATTTCATCGCTTCCATTAGACCTGAACTTTCAGCCCTCACCGCTTTAACAACACAAAAACCTGCCACTTTGGACTAACATGATCTACCATTGCTGTGGCTGCATTATAAAGTGTGTTGCCTTTTTTGTATAAAAGAAACTGCCCATTGTTGGCTGTAAATTCAATGCTCCTAGGCTTTACCCAGTTAACTTTGTCAGACTCAAAAATACCTTGATTGTAATCTGTATTTACAACATAAAATTCTTTGGCTTTGGGCAAAGTGGCCTGTGCAGTCTTCAATTGTTCACTCGTAACATTTTTAGAATCAATATCCGCAATTCCATTTAAAGAAACAACTTCAGGTGTGATCATTTTTTTAACTTGGGCATACGATTTTACTGTATACGTGCTCTTGAAACTAAACTTAGCATCATGACTAGTACCCGAAAAATTTAGTTTTTTATCTGAAAAGGTAATCTTTACAGGTGTTTTTACCACTTCTGTACTATGCGCAGATCTATACGCATAAATCGCACCATCATATTGATTACTACTGTGGTAGATTGCAAATTTAATCCGAATTTTCTGACAAATTAGTCAACATTACCTGGTAAGGTGTTTGCCAATTGAGTACTTTAAGGGGCCTCTGGTTAATTTGAAGTAACGTCGTTGTTAAATTTTGAGCACTAATGTGCTCAAAACAAGTCCCTTTAGGGTAAAAATAACGTAAATTTCGATTAAATCGTTCATTACTGCCGCGTTCAGCTGGTGCGTAAGCATGGCAGTAATAGGTTTGAATACCGTATTGTGGTTCAAATGACACTAGATTGCTAAACTCAGTGCCACGGTCGACAGTAAAGCTGTGCACTGGCCCCTTAAAAGTTGCTAGAAAATGCGTTAGGCTTCATTAACAGTCGCTGCCGTCCGATCTTTTAATCGATAGGCCCAAAGAAAACGTGACTTACGATCAACTAAAGTTAATAAAACAGCTTTACTATGTCCACGAGGGCCAACTACTGTATCTATTTCAAAATCACCGATGCGATTACGTTGATTAATCACGATTGGTCGTTGTTCAATTGATCGCCCCAATGATTGATTATATTTAGAACGTTGGTCAAGGTTACGCCGTTGGCGTAACCCATGCTCAGGTAGTTCACTCAAGGGAAATTCAAATTTTCCCTGATATAACCAATTATAAATAGATTTAGTGGCTAGTTTAAGCTCATGAGCAATCACTTCTGGTGACCAGCTTAGACGTAAATGGTTTAGAATGGTTTGCTTTAATTTGGCATCCAATTTAGTTTTCCGACCACATCGTGATCGCTTAGATTTAGCGTTCACCTGTGCCAACTCAGCTTGATAAGGTTGACATCGAGATAGTTCATAAGAAATCGTAGACGGAGATCGTTTTAACCGCTCAGCCATTTGGACATTGGCCAGTCCTAGCTCACAAAATGTTTCAATTTTAATTCGTTCAGAATAGGTTATACTAGACAAAAGATCAGCTCCTAAAAAATGGGTTTGTGGTAAACACCATTTTAAAGGAAGCTGATCTTTTTTGTCCGAACAGCGTTCGGATTAATTTTACAATCTACCCTGTTACCTTTTTTATTGGCACAAGCTGCCAAGCCAAAGCTCAAGCCTAGAACCGTCAACGCTGTTAAAATACGACTCCATTTCATCTCAATTACCTCCATTTTTTAAAGTATCTTCATACAAATCAACCAGTTTAACTGGATTATCAACCAAATTCTGTAAAACAGCTCCTAACAACGCATCGCCAGACTCATTATGTCCTGCCAATTGATCAGCAGTAGTTTTAATTTTTTTTTGCAACAATCGAAATTTGTGTTGCTTCATTAAATCTTGTAGCCGCAAAGCATCAGCAACCTGGCTCAAAGCGACAATTGTTGTCCATTTAGCATTAGCTAAGTTGCTAGTACCCACACGTAGGTTATGGAAACTTTGTCGGCTAATTTGATTATTAGTCTGCGTTCGAACAAAGGCACCCGTTAATTTTCGATTATCGATGACCGATTGGGCCTTTATAAAAATACGCTCATATTCATCGTTTTTGTTTCTCATTTGCATCACCAGATTCAGTATAAAACTCTTTTTCGTAAATTACAATTTACACGAAAAATAAATAAAAAAGCCCCGAAGGACTTTTTCCATTGTCATTGTGTTAGTCATCATCAAACCGATCCGACTCTTTACCAGGAATTCGACCTTGCTGACCAGCACCGAATTGGTGCATTGCTTCATAGCTCGCAACGTTCTTAACGCCTTTAGCACCAAACTTAGCAACTGCGTCGCCAGCTTTTTCAACCGCACCCTTTGAGTCCGATTTACCGTCACCGGCCTCTCCAGAAGCGCTAGCGCCAGCAACCTCAGAAGTGTCACCTGTATTAGAGCTAGGACCTTCAGGGCTAGGACCTTCAGGGCCAGGCCCATCAGGATCTGATGGACTAGTCTTTGATTGTTGCATGGCAGCACTATATTCAGCTGCTGCGCCACTCTTACTAAAGTCATAGTGCCCTACGCCAACTTCTGGATGGTTCTTAGCTGCTTCTGACGCGATAGCATCCATGCTACGTTCTTTGGCTGCTTCTTCGGGATTTAGTGAAGAAGCCCCCGTATTGTCATTTTGACTGCCAAGATTTGCATAACTGTCGCCAGACATTGAGTTTGCCGAATCAGTACCTGGCCCAGCCTGTGAAGCAGCATTGGCACTGTTCATCGATGCATTTTGCATCGACTCCATGTCAGCCAGAGTCATGGCACTAGAGCCATCACCATACAGATCTTCTGATCCAAAGCCTTGAGAATCATCGTCGGCAGGATTCAAGGAGCCAGCAGCATCGGAACCCGTCATATCTCCATTAGAGCCATCTGCACCGCTGCCATCGAAACCATCACTGCCAAGATCCTGTTCGGTTGAGATACCATTACTGCCGTCAGGATCTAAGTTGTTATGCGAGTTATCCTGTCCAATATTATTACTATTGTCATGATTCTCATTTACACCTTGGTTAGGTCCACCAGTCTGGTTATTTGATTGATTACCGCCATGCTGATGATTTTCGCCATGCTGTTTTTGATTATTCTCGTTATCAGAATTTTGCGTGCCGCCGTTTTGGTTACCACCTTGTTCATGGTTGGCATGACTGTTCAAATTGTTATTATTGGCATTCGAATCACCTGTTGAACCACCGGCACCTTTGCCTGGAACATTGCCTGTCGAAATGCCACCAGCATTAGCCTGTCTAACTCGTTCTGCCGCCGCTTTGGCTGCTTCTGAGCTAACACCATTACCATTTTGCTGTTTCTCAAGACCTGGTGTTTTACCTGGCATTGCCTCTGACGAATCTTTCGACTCTTTATTTGTGCCTTTACTTGAGCTTGATTTACTTGAATGATTGGACAACATACCCAATCCTTTAGCAGTGCCACCAGTAGCCATCGTCAGCATTGAGGCTACTCCGGCGCCAGCCATAACGGCAGCACCAAGATGATTAGCCTCGTCACCAAACCCTTGTGTGATCCCTGACATACGCTGAATATAGGCAATCCCAGAAAACATTACATACCCGCCGGCCGCGTAAATAATCATCGTTGTAATTCCACGCATCAAAAAGTTCCATGACGTTGGCATCATTGGCGGTACTATTGCCAGAATCGCAAAGTAGACTCGAATTACAACGAACATCAGTGCAATTGACATAAAGAAACCCGCAACCGTGGAAATATAGTCACGCAACTTCTTTGATTCACGCACACTTTGTGCCGCGACCAAGGGCGCCAACAGATTCAAAACTGTCAGTTCAAAAATATCCTTCAATACACGCCAGATTGCCAAGGTCAAAACGATAGCCAAAATTAACTGTTGTCCAATCAATGGAAACCATGACACATCGTAGCGAGCATACGCTGGGTCATTCAACGTCCCCATGCCCGTATTCGGCTTCAGTTTAGTCAAAGCGTATTTCAAAGTGTATTGACTGTCAGAAACCTCATCTAATTCATAATCAATAGGATCTGTGGCCGAATCAAAATGATTTGACGCCTGCAACTTATCTAGCCCCAAAGTCTTTTCAGTATCAGAATCTAATGATTCGCCAAAGTTGACATTTTGAATTTGCTTAGCAGTTGTCAAAGTGTTCCAATCTGTGGCTTTTATATGATCAGGATCAGTATTAAATCCTTGAGCTACCAACTCAGCCTTATCAATAACATTGTTATGGATCGGCAGCACCGATAAACTAGCTTGTCCATCAGTCGAAAAATCATGTTTATCAATAACGTTAGTTTGTTCAACATCTGACTGTGCCGATTGTGCAATGTTACCTAATCCTAGGCCTTTGTTGACCCCACTATTCACGGTGGACATAATCAAAGGCAGGATTGTTAAAAGCAAACCAATCATAAAGAGATTGCCAAGAACTTTACTCCAATTAATGGAATGGGTGATTGACTCCCAGACCACAATCATAATACCCAATCCAATTAACGCCCAACCTATGATGAATAACACCATGTAGAGGCCATGCAACGGTGAGCTACTAGAGGTTAACACACCGTCCCAGCCCAGTAATGAAATAGACCAATTGAAAATTGTCTCAATACCGCTATCAAAATCATAGAGGCCTTTTACCATGACTGATCCTAACCAACTAAAAATTTCAGTAGTAATTTCCAAATGAGGCTGATGCATGATTGGTTCCCATGTTAAAAACCAAGAGATCACTGGTTTAGAACTCAATTGAGCCGAATCTGCTACATCTTTAACTGACCCGCCCACTGGTATTGCAAACCAAATCATTTTGGCTAATACATATCTAAATAAATTCATGAAGCTCATGACGCCGCTCCTTCCTGTGCCAATGCGTTAGCAACTATTGGATCATCGCTTAACGCCGACTCATAACCATATTTTCGACGAATTTCGTCTAAAGAACCGACCAATTGCTGCCCCATCTGATGGTTACCTTCAAACAAGGTACAGATAAACCGCAGACTGTTATGCCGTTTGTGCTGCCAAAAGTTACCGATGTCATCCATCAATTTTTGACTATCCACGATCGACTCACTGGGCTTCAAACCCATCAGCTCTGTGGCCAACACCGTGGACGCATCTTGGAGTTCTTCAGGATCACTCAGTTCTGACCCACTAAAGATTGGATCAGTGGCCACTTCACCGAGATCATCCATATCTGGATGGGTGAAGTCGCTCAACTCAGGGGCGCGTGACTCTAACGTTCGTGGCGCATTGTTCGCTGAAACCGTCGGTCGTGCGATGTCTTGCCCACTAGCGAGCGGCTGATGAACGTCTGCTCCCTCGCTGATCAATTGTTGCAAGTCCTCCAACTCTTGATCATATTTGACCGCTAACGTTACCAAATCTAATCGTTGATGCAAACTCGTCAGCCCGATGTCAGACAAGGTCGTTGAATCATCGAACTCACGCTGCAAGAATTTATAGCGGTACGGCATTTGCGTATCGCCATGATCAAAAATCGGATAATCCATAATCGATTGTTTTTTGTTGTCCTGGCGATGAACTGTTCGCAGCACAACCATTTCGCCGCCCTGTAGTCTCATCAATTCGGTTGGCTTCATCAAATCCTGACTGATGTACTGCGTGGAAATATTCACGGAAGAAACTTTTGCCGCCTGCCCAGATTGTGTTTTAACGGCCACTGTTCGTTGTCCAATGCGGCCTGAGATTTGTTTGGCCGTGTCAATCGAACTGGTCAAAATATAAAGCGTGTTGGAACAATTATCCTGAATCGTGGCGGCCTGTTGCTTCGTGTAATGCAGCTCCAATTGTTCGAAATTTTGAACAACCAAATCAAAGAAGATATTTTGACCTAACCCGATCGAAACCTTTTGTTCTAGGTTCGCGATAGTCGGCAGCTGACCCAATTCATCAATAATGAACCCCAAACGGGTAAAAGCCTTTCTGCCATTGAGGAGTGCCATGCGATAAACCTGATTAAATATTTGATCAATCGCAAATGCTGGCAACTGGTTGTAACTTGGGTTGTCCGGCGGCGTAACAAGGAATAAGGCTACCGGAGCTTCAGAATATTGAAGTTCACAAGATCGCATTTGCGGCTTTAGCGCCACCGACTGTAACGTTAATTGCACTTTTTTAAGCAAGGGTTGCCTTGTATATTCATCCAACTCGAAATTCTTTCCGAATCCCTTACGCTTATAGAGTTTTAAGCCACTAAATTTAAAGACATCGCCTTTAATTGAATCGGGGTTTTTCTCAAAGCCAAAATCAACAGTAAACGTAAAGCTATCAGGCAGTTTTGTTTCAATGGCATACCGCAAAATACCAACCTTATCGACTAATTGAGTTCTCTTTTCGAGCACTTGGCCCTTGGCATTGAAAAACGTTACGATTCCGGTGTGAAATTGGTATTTATCTGCCAAGCGCAATTTCATAATTCGCGGAAAGCCCATATTTTCGAAATTAATGGAATTCATAGAGGTTAGTTTTCCAATATTGGCCTGGTTGTAAATTTTGATCCCTTCAGAAGCTGATGAATAGATGTTTCCAGACGTTTCATCACCAGCAAATTTCGACTGTGCGAATGCGTCATGTGCCATTTGCCTAAATTTGTCTGGATGCAACTGGTTTAACTCGTTCAATGCTTCAAAATAAATGATTAATTTGGATTTTCGTTCACCAGTTGGCCGCGCGTCAGCACTAGTAGGATCAAATTCAATGCCTTGTGCTTCAGCCATTTCTGGTGTTAATACAGGCTTTCCCTTGCTGTTAATTTCAACGTTCACACCACCAAGATCAGTCATCATGTGATCAACGTTGTACATCGTGACCTGATCCCAGGCGTCATGACGTTTGGCATAGTCTAGTAATGCTAAGATCAGTGCATTGAGTAAGTTGATGGAACTATTCTGCCAGAACTTATCCTTGGCATTTGGATCCACGTAGATGGCCGATGAAATCGCGTTGACATCTTGCTGAACCTCATCGTAATAACCTTCGCGGGCCTCTTCGATGATTTTTTGTAACGGATTGTAGCTCGCTGAAAAATCCATGTTGATCAAGTTGAGCACCTGCACGTCATAACCCTGCTTCCGTAAATACTTGTATGACATTTGATACAACTCACCTTTAGGATCGTTGACGACCATGGACGTTTTGATTGATGCACGCGCTAAATTTTCTAACATTGGGTTGATTACAGTTTCACCTTTACCGGAACGAGTAATCCCAATGATCAATGAATTAGTAGCCGTTGAGTCAATCAAATACCAGCCATATGGCACAACCTCACGTTTTAAGAGCGGCACCAGATAATATCGCGTAAAGCGAATTGGATGTGTTCTGAAGACCTTACCTGAAGCAACGGGGTAATGTTGAACCACAACGCCGCCGTGCCCCTTAAACGGGACGCCACGGTCTGCAATCAATGGATATTGCCGCAATGTCTCCGTTTCAGTCGTAAACCGGTCGTTCCCATATTGGCCTTGATTGGTGGACCGGTTCTTATACCACACCCGCATCAAAATTGGTGCTAACCAGGCTGTCAAAATCAACCAAATGGGAAGCACTAAAATTGGACTGAGCAAAATCATACCGTAGTTCTTAAAGTTGGTGATCGCCCAACTGCTGGCCAATACATCACTGCCAACAAAGTTGAAGTTGCCACTCATAACGCCTGGCATGTTAGTGCTTAACCAGCCAATCAGTCCCCGTACGCCTGATGACAAGTACAGAGCCAACCACAAAGCACCCGTACTAGACCATAGAACCAACAGGCAAGTGAGTACCCACGGTTTCCCAAGTACGTTGCCGAACCGACTACCTTTATTTCCGCGTTCACGGTCATACTTATTTTTCAAATTGCAACACTCCTGTCCAACTTTCTTAAAAAGTTGTGCTATTCGTGGTCAGACTGGCCACTACACGAGTGCATTTTTGCAAAAAAAATACCCTTGGCAAACTTTCGCCAAAAGTTGGGTAGGTTGAGCAATTAGATTTTTGAAAAGTCTAAATTATATTTTACTATGTAGGGTGTGTCCTTACTGCAAGTTGTGGTCCTGTCATTCGTGTAAAAAGATGTTATACTGTAACTACACAAATGGTAAAGAGTAACATGACTGTCAAAGCCCTGAAGAGTGGCATCTCTTCAGGGCTTTTTTTGCGAATAATTATTCAATTAGACGGACAGGTTGGATTCGCAGCCGGTTATCACTTGTCATGGTGATCCAACCACCGCTTAAATAAAATAAGCAGTACACCAACGGCAAACGGGCCCACAATAATGGTAAAGATTAGTTGTAACATGGCTATCCCCCTCTCATCGTTATTATGCGACGAGCCGGGCCGGCTACAGCTAACCATTTTACACGTTTCTCAAATCAATTGGTGAACTGATCTGTCGTCACTGCCCACCACTATAAAAATTACACATTCACATTCTCTACTTGATTCGACAAATCGTAGTAGTAATTGTTGCGAAGGATGTTTAACGTCATCTTAGTTCTTTTTTTCGAATTGAGTTGATAATTCTTCAGCTTGCTTAAAGCCACACGAACGTCGTTACAATTATTGTTCAACAACGCCGTATCTAATGCAGCATACTTAGCCTGCGGCAACGCCTGCACGCCAGCTAAATCAAGATTATCAAATGCTCGTGTTTCGCGTTCATTATCACTATCGACTGTAACTGACGAAGACTCCGTTGATGAGCTATTCTTAGTTACCTTTTTAGTGTGTCTTACCTGGGAGTTTGAACCAGAACTGTGTTGAACAACTTGCCGACTTAATGAAGCCGACATAGATGATTGCCAAATTGCTTGATTATCGGCTCGATTAGTTGTTTGACTGTGCATCCAAAAGCCCCCACCAATAACACCGGCCACCAGTACAGCAATCAAAACTAGAGCCATCTTTAGTAAACGTTTCAAACCTAAAATTTGAACCGTCTTTTGATCCTCTTTCTGGTCAAGTTGATCCTCATGTTGCGGTGCTGTTGGTTTAGGCTCTGGAGCATCCTTGCCGGCTAAATGCGCGCCTAATGCGAGTGCCTGTTCAATAGTTAATCCTTCGGTTCTAGAAGCTCCCCGGTTAGCAGCTTCACGTTGCGCTGCTAACTGCTCATTACGATCTTTTAATGTGTCTACTGTGCTGGTTAAACGATCAACCTCAGCGCGATCCTGTGTGTGCTGGCTTTTTAATGTTTCAGTCTGCGATTCGGCTTGCGTTGCGCGCGTAGTCATATCAGAAAGCTGCTGTGTTAATTGATGAACTGAATCATAAGGCGCTGAAACTCTTCGGCTCTCATTTTCTGCTTGTTGCACCGCTGCACGTTTGGTCATGGCATTTAAATGCTCAGTCGTAAAACGTGCTTCATCAGCATCTAAATCGGCCTGGTAATCTTGAAACATTTTCAGCAATACATCGCTCGCAGTACCGCGTAGTTTTTGGACATAACCATTTAGATTGATTTGAGCGGCCCGTAACAGCTTCTTTCGTAGATCTTCAACACCAGTTTCAATCTCTTGAGTTTGTTGAGATAAGCGTTGTTTTTCTTCGGCGACCGCCGCTTTTTCAAACTGAACATTCAAATTCTGAGTCAATTGTCGTTGATCATCCGCATACTGTTTGGTTAAAGAGGCGATTTGGGCTTCATATCGTGCTTTAGCATCAGCCGTATCCTTATCAAACTTAGCTTTTAGCTTGTCCTTACCGGCCTTTTCTGCAAGGTCGTGCTGGTCCGCGTACTTAGTCCCAACCTCATGATGAATGTCCTGAGTATGATCAGATGCTGTCCGAAACTGCGATAATTGCTGTTCAATATTCTTGACCTGCTGGCTCTGCTCAGCCAATAACAACTCGCCATTACGAGCTGTTATTTTTTTTGCCCCACTCAACAACTGTTCATTGTAGTCACGCCGCTTATTCTGCAAGGCGTAGTCAACATAATGTTCATCTTCAGGACCGACAGCAGCAACGACTTTAACTTCAAATAAACCTGGTTCAGCAGTTGCTCTAGCAATCAAATCATTGACCGTGTCCTCAGTAGCAGCACGTGCTTTAACCTGATCATGTTGCACACGTCTAGGTTGATCAGTATTGCCTACAGTGGTCGATACGGAATGCGCAGTGCTAGAAATCACCGGTGCGGCACTGGGTTTTGCTGCTACATGACTATCGCTATTCGTTGGCTGTTTAAGCGCGTTGATCTCTTTTTGATCTAAAACAGTCCCTGAACCAGGCACATACACCGGCTTACTAGGTAACTTTGTCTGGTCGGTCTGACCAGAATAATCAGTAGGTTCCGCTGTCTTCGGCTTATCAAGGCGCTCTGGTTCGGACACGGTAACTTGTTGTGCTGGAACGTCTAGGGTTACATCCGGGCGTTCTGGGTGCAGCTCGTCCTTAACTTCGTCCTCTTTAGGGACTCGCGCTAAATTGTCTCGGCTAAGTCCCGTGGAAGCCAAGTAGGAATCGCTGATCCCTCTAACTAAATCTATTTTTTCCTTGAATTTAACATTCAGATTATCCGGATCATTAAAGATCGACTCAAATAATGGTTTAGTCACATTCTGATAGTCAAATGGAATTTCGAAATCATCCAGAATCAGTGCGGTGAACGGATTATTGGCATCAACCTTCGCGTCCAAATCATGTTTGTCGACTTTCAAGGTCTGTAGGGCAAAGGCACCATCATCAACTACCTGCTGGCTAGACTGCAGTGCCATAAAAAAAGCTTCAGCATCTTTAAAACTTGCCAGTGGCAAAGTGTCAAGTAAATGTGGCGACTTGTCGTTAATAAGTTTAGCAATGTTTTCATCCTGATCAGGTCCGGTACCCTGGCGGAATTCAATCTCAAGATAATATGGATCTTCTATTGCCGCGTTAAC
The DNA here is from genome assembly GCF_048961765.1 of Furfurilactobacillus cerevisiae. Classification (GTDB taxonomy): domain Bacteria; phylum Bacillota; class Bacilli; order Lactobacillales; family Lactobacillaceae; genus Furfurilactobacillus; species Furfurilactobacillus milii_A. The sequence continues at coordinate 10,098 of NZ_CP185254.1, read as the reverse complement.
ACGCAACTTTTTATGGCCAAATGGAAACTTCATTTTTTCTTCACGTCCATTCATTTTTATCGGCTGTAAACACTGTTACTTTAATCGTTTGACTTTCAGGCTCAACTTTCGCCATCTCACACGAAAAAAGCCGTCCAATCAAATTGGACGACAGTTCTCTCGAAAATTATGAGCCTGGGAAGTTAGAGGTCGCATAGCCTTCCAACCAGTCAAGGAAGAACCAGGCGGCAAGACAGGCAACAATACCAATAGCAGCATGAATCCATCGCTTTTTGGCACTGCGGGCGCCTTCTTCACCACCCATACCGAATAATCCAGCACCCCACATGATTGAGGCGCCCATACCGGCTAAGGCAGCCCATTTCAGGTCATTAGCTACTTGGTGAATAGTGTTAGCCGTATTTCCGCCCACATCACCGAAGAAAATACCATGGCCATGTGTAATCAACAGTTCGCTCGCCGAATCTACCAGTGAATGAAACATGGTTTCACTCCTCCTTTATTAAAAGTGTTACCAATAAGTAAACGAGTCAAAACAAAAAGACCGTTGCTTATCTAGCACGGCCATTAAATAATTATTTTTTTGTTTCTCGAACTTTCGCCAAAAGTCGGTAAGGTTTGGCAATTTAAATTTAGAAAACTCTAAATTCTATGCAACATTGTGGTCGTTAATTAATTCAAAGTGCACCACTCGATCACCGCGAATATTGCCATATTCTCCATGTCCACTTACATGAATACGAATCACGTTAAAACCTTTGCCTTTATTCGACAAAATCGAATAGCTAACGGGTGTAGCAACTTCCTGATTGATCTGACGCGCCAATGGACGGGCTCCCTGCTTAATGTCAGTGCCAATGTCAGCTAAGAAATTTAGTAAGTCATCTTTATACCGCAACTGAAAGCCCGTGTGTTTCATCCAGACATTCAGCTCTTGTAAATCCTTATCCGCAATTTTGCGAATGATCGCCTTATCCAACATATTAAACACGACCACCTTACCGATTCGATTAACAAATTCAGGACGGAAATTTGTTGTCAAGGTATCTTGAATAATTGTTTTAAAATTCTTTTTTTGACGTTGAATCGTGAATTTATCCGCCTTTTTGTCCGACATGAAGTCGGCCTGATCATTGACGGCCTCATAGCCAATGTTACTAGTCATAATAATGATGCAATTTCTAAAATCAACGTCCTGACCATATTCATCAGAGAGTTCTCCGTCACCAAGCACTTGTAGCAACCGGTCTTGTACCAGTGGGTTAGACTTCTCGAACTCGTCCAACGTGACCACAGAATACGGCTGATGCTTGATTTTTTCAGTTAATTGAAATTGAAATCGATCCACCGACTTGGCCAGTGAAAACTCTGACATATCCATCCGAATCATCGCCTGCTCGTTATCGAACAAAGCGGTTGTCAATGCCTTAGCTAGCTCAGTCTTGCCAGTTCCAGTCATACCCATGAAGAAAAAAGAACCTAACGGCAGCCGAGGATCTTGAATACCAACTTTGGCACGTACAACGGTATCGGTAACGCTCTTAATGGCTTCATCTTGGCCGATAACACGTTGCCTTAAATTGCTCGGCAATTGACGCAGTCTTTCCGAATCTTGCATCAAAATACTCGTGATTGGAATGTGAGTCATCATCTCCAAGACTTTGGCAACGTCAGTCGCAGTCACTGCTTGTCTTTGTTGCGAACTGACGACTGCGCCGGACATATCCAATAGATCAATGGCCTTATCTGGCAAAAATTGAGTTGGAATGTAGCGCATGGATAATTGCACACACAACTTAACAATCGCGTCAGAATACGTCACATGGTGAAATCGTTCATAGCCACCCTTGATACCTGTCAAAATGGCTTCAGTTTCTTGTGCTGATGGTTCAGGGACATCGATCACTTGAAAACGACGTTTCAAAGCGCCATCTTCTTCAATATCTCGATGATATTCGCGTAAGGTCGTGCATCCGATTAATTGAATCTCTCCACGGGCCATAGCCGGTTTCAGTACATCACCATAATCGCCAGTCGACATAATCATATGAGCTTCATCAACAAATAATATTATTTTCCCTTGGCTAGCTGCTAATTCCTTGATCAACTGTTCAAAGTTTGCCATAGCATCGCCGGTTCCCACAGTCGGGTTGCGAAGTTCGGCCATTTGCAGCACCCGAATGATTTTATCATTCAATTTTGGACCCGCTTTTTTTAAGGCAATCAAACGCGCTAGTCCGTCTACTATGGCCGTTTTACCAACACCTGGTTCGCCAATCAATAAGGGATTGTTTTTCGTCTTTCGTAACAAATTATCAACCAATTGCTCAATTTCCTGGTGTCGGCCAATAGTTAAATAATTATCCGGATTTGCGGTAGCTGCAGCCGTCAGATTCGTAGTAAAAATATTTAAAAAAGACTCAGGCATTACCAACCACCACCCGGAAAATCGTCAGCATCTTCAGAGCCCTCACTGCTATCAGCCGAAGAAGCTGCACCTTGCGTAAAGGATTCACGGGCGTCATCTGCTGTACCAGCATCTTGGGTATCAGGATCCGGTGCAGTGCTCTGAGCATGTGTTAAATGACTATAATCGGCCTGCCCGTGATAGGTTAAAGGCTGAACACTTTTCGATTCACTACTCTCAGCGGCCACACTTCCAGCCAAGTAGTCATTCAAGGCTTTGACGCCTGACGAATGTGCCACCGCAGACTGACTTTCTGGTTCAACTCCATAGCTATCAGTCAGTTTGGCAACTGCATCAGCGGAGTCCACACTTGATTGATCATGTTGATTTGGCCCTGGTTCCCCAATAATGTGTCGATGCGCACTCTCTGGTGGCAACCCATCTGTTACATCTGATGTTGCCTCTGTCGTGTTTAAATTTTTAGGTTCAAAGTGAGATTGCTCGCGTCTGCCATTACTAAGCGAATCGGTTGTCTCTTTGGTTTTGCTTAGAGACCGTTGCGCTGCTTCTAAACACAATATGCTGGCTCCTGTTGTCTCTTCAAGCAACGTTTTAAAAACCAAAGAGTAAGTGTCACCAGGAACTAAGTCCTCCAAAGAGCCAAATTGTTCATGCAATTGGGTTTTCGACACACTAACCTTCAGCAATTCATTGGACGCGTCAGCGAACGTTAACTGGAGTACCACGGATCCCAACTTGGTACGCACTGGAACACCTTGTCGATAACTTAATTGTTTAAGCTGCATCATTTACGACCTTCTTTCACAAAATCCATGTCTAATTTGTATTTGCTATTTAATTTCAACCGGGCTTGATAACTGCCTTTTCGCCCGTTTAAACGTAAAACATCGGTTATTTTATTAACGCAGAGTTGTCGAATCGTATCTGCCTCCAGCCCACTCGCCCCAAACTTGTGCGGCAATGTAAAATTACACTTTTCATTATCACAACCGTAAAAACTGTATTTCCCACTATTTTTCTCACCACTCACCAAACTAATCTGTCCGTTTTTACATTTCGGACAGTCCGCAATGGCATCACTACGGACAGGTGCTGTATATTTTGGGGTAGCGCTAAGCTCTGGGATTGCTGTCGAATAGTGGCTGAGTCCACCACTGATTAATTTAACAACGTTGTCCAAGAAAACTTGTGGTTTACCAGAACCATCGCCAATTTTGGCCAAATAATCTTCCCATGCGGACGTTAACTTAGCACTGACAAAAACTGATCCTCGTAGAAACTCCGTTAAAGTGATCCCTCGTTCTGTCGGAATTAATTGTCCTTTCGTGTTCTTATTAACATAGCGACGAACCTCCACAATTGTGTGCAAAATCTCTGACTTTGTCGCCGGCGTGCCCAAGTTATATTTAGTAAAAATCGACTTAATCACCTGCGCTTCGGTAAATCGCTTTGGCGGCTTTGTGGTGCCTTCGATTAACTTTGGTTCAAGTGTTAGTTGTTGACCCTCTTGAACGTCAGGTGTCTGCTCGTTACGGACAGTTTCTTTTAAGATTGATTTGAATCCAGCATCGGTGGTTTTGACCGCCTTTAAACTGTATCGTTGTCCGTCACACTCAACTTCAATACTGGTCACTCGCGTTTTCATGTCTGGCGCAAACATCATCAGTGCTCGACGTGCAATCATGCGATATATTTTTCGACGATCCTCCGCCGGAATCACTTTCGAATGTGCTCCTGGCGTTTTTGCGTCTTGAATGTTGACTAAATCTAAGCCTGGATCGACCAAAGTCGGTGTTAAGGCAGAGTGTCCCGCCTGCTGAACTGCCTTTTCATTAATAAACGCTGCCCTTGGTTGTAAATTAACCAAATCGAAAGGCAAATCAATTGCACTCTGAATTGTCGGCGCAAATGACGCCAGGCCCTTGAATTCGTTAGTTGTGATGTAATTTGCATCTGTACGTGGGTATGTCAACCATTCTGTCAAATGTGTCGTTTCCAAAACATCAGCTGTGTACGTGCTAGACCATCCAAATTGACTGGCCGCTTTGCCCTGTACATCAGTGAGTGAGTATAGTTTTGGAGCCGTTGTCGACTTATCTTCGGTCGATACCGATTGAACCACTGCGGTTTGTTGACGAGCAGCAGCCAAGGCTGTTTGGGCAGCCGCTTTCGTTGAGATTTTTTTATCAGTCGTGTAATCAACATTATTTCGAGAATCATGAAGCACTAGCTTCCAATATTTTTGAGTCTTAAAATCCCTGATTGCGTTATCATTGTCCACAATCAGTTGCAAAACGGGTGTCTGAACTCGCCCGACCGAAAACACACCCTCAAAACCGCGTTTTTGTAGTTTAAGAGTAACTAGTCGCGTCATGTTCAACCCAACTAACCAATCCGCCTCCTGCCGTGTGCGTGCTTCAGTAAAGTAATTGTATGTGTCACGCGCATCTCGTAAATTCGCAAAGCCTTTAGCCACGCCTTTTTGCGTTAAATCATTGAGCCACAGTCTTTTGATTGGCTTCTTCATTGCGCCTGGAATACGTTCCAAAATTGAATACGCAATATTTTCTCCCTCACGATCAGGATCAGTCGCAATGACAATTTGATCAGCACACTTTACTTCTCGCTGGATGATATCAAATCGCTTTTTTTCCATTTTGCCCGTTAAAGCAAATTTGAATTCTTTAGGAACCATCGGCAACGTGTCTAAACGCCAACTACCAGCCCATTTATCGTCATACTTTTGGGGCTCCACCAGACCGACCAAATGTCCTGAGGCCTCAACAATTGTTGTTGTACCCAAATCACCATGCTCTAATTGTGTAGCTCCATTAAACTTTTTTGCCGAGCCGCCTAATCCAGCAACATACTTGGCTACCTGTTCGTGCTTTTCGGCAATCACCACTGTTTTCAAATTGATCACATCCATTCATGCCTATTTGTAATAGGAAACACCGTAACCATAAATGTTTGAAAGATACATTCAACTTTCGCCATCTCACGAAAAAAAAGATCATTGAACAATCGCTCAACGGCAATAGTTCAATGATCTTTATTTAAATGCGAATTCTAGGCAGAGTGTTTCTTTCTATGCAGTGAAAATGCGCCCACCATGCCAGCAAGTGCCAGTAACCCACCGACGGCGAAGTAAGTGTCATCAGATTCACCAGTGTGTGGTAATTCGGCTATCTTCGCAGGAGCGGGCTTTTGTTGTTCAGCCTTAGCTACTTTAGGAGCAGATAATTGAATCTTTGGTACTTCAGCAATTGACTGAGTCATTGGCTGCGGTTTAACAGGTGTTTTTACTTCAACAAGCTTTTGTGTTGGGGCAACAGCAGTTGCTACCTTGACTTCAGGTTTCGGCTCAGACTTGGCCATAACTGGTGTTGGAACCTTCTCTATAACTTTTTCCTTCTCGACAACTGGAGGCCCTGGGACAATCTGTTTAACAATTTTGGTGTAATAATGATTAATTACTGTTGGCTTTGCAGGTTTTGGTGTCTTTGGCACCTCCGTAAATGATGTCACAATGTTGGAGTTAACAACCTGATTGTTGTAGGTTTCGACCCAAACGTTTGTCGCTTTGCCAGCAGCAATTCTCTTCATCTGGACATACGCAGACCATGCCTGTTGTGATCCCTTATTTGCAGGTGAATCTAGCACCTTGTCAAATTCTGGAGTTGCTTCAAAATGAATTCGATGCTTTTCAGGATTAAACGTCATAGTAAAATAACGTGAAATATCAGTACCTTTTTCCAAGGTTAGTGTCGGTGAGACAACAATATCTCGGTCAGCTAATACTTCCCATTGACCTGTGAACTCATCGTGAACGGCATCAAAATCATCAGTTCCTCCCCATTCAATCGTCTGACCACCATAATTTTCTGGTCGCACGCTTGATTCAAGCTTGTAGTCAAAAATGTCACCAAGTTTAATTTCCTTACCATCCAAACTCTTCTGATCACCAACATTAACAACAATGTCTTTTTTGGGATCCATCTTTGGCAATGGATTAATCATTGTGGTCGTTTTACTAGTCTGACCAAACGAATTTTGATAGATTGTGTTTTTTATCGTGCCGGACTCACCAGTGATCGGTGTTGCGGTGTAAGTGAATGACAGCTTAGTGCCCGCGTATTTCTGAACAAACGATTTAATGTCACCTTTGGGTTTGACTGTAAACGATTTATGATCAACCCCCCAGGTTATTTCAAGTTGATCCGTAATGTCATGGCTATTTGCATCAGCAAATTTCAATGAATCAGGATCCATCTTTGCTGGTCCTTCAAGAAGATCATACTCGCCAAATCCTGCATCGAAATTAGAGGTATTAAATGCCCAATTAGTGAATCCCGTTAAGTCCCAGGTGCCGTTATAATCTAAATGATCTCCACGAGCAACTGCTTTATTATCAATATCATTGCCGCTATCATCGTCAACTGTCTTGGTTGGTGCCGGATCATTAGGTGTGACGTGAGTGACCGTGTTCGAAGTGTCAGGCGTATTGTTATAGTCTTCTTGCCACTTGTTAGTAGCAGTTCCAACGGCGATAGCCTTAACACCAATAAATCCTTTCCATCCTTGCGCCGTAGTTTTGTTTATCGGTGAATTCAAAATCTTCAGCAAGTCTGAATTCATCTCGATACCCAAATGACCTGTCGCTGAATCATAGGCAGTCGTAAAGTAATTTGTGATGTCCTGGCCGGCCTTAATGACACTGCCGTTATCTAACGTAATGTCTTGAGTCGTGACAATCTTAGTCTGACCATTGTATTGATCGTGCTTAATATCAAGATAGTCACTACCAGTCCAAGACTCAGTGATCCCTGCATAATTGGCTGGCCGAGTTGAGCTATCAACTTCATAATCGAAATTGGTATTAAGTGCAAAGCTCTTGCCAACAATGTTGGTAGGATCAGTTGTATTCGCAACAACCTCTTTAGTTGGCTTCGTAATGTTCACGTGCGTGCCAATTGTGTTTGTCGGTGTGTCATTGCCGAACGTGTTCTGATGTGCAGTGTTGTCTGACTCTCCTTCAACATCAGCTTTAACTGTAGTTTTAAAATCGACTTTAGGTTCAGTTCCCTTGTGCTCGGTGATAAATTGAACGGGATCTTTTGCCGAGACAGTAAACTTGCCATCAGCATCATCCCAATCGATGGAGACCTCACTCGAAATGTCTTTACCATTGGCATCCTTGATTACTAGGGTGCCTTTTTGAATGCTCTCATACCGTGCTGGATAGAAGTCCCAAATCGACACACCTTTATTAATCTGGTCTTGTGTCAAAGCAGTGCCATCAACGTCGCGTAAGTCCCACAAAATCTCGTAATCTTTTGTGTCTCCACGAACAGAGTTCTTACCATTGATGTCATTGCCATTTTGATCGGTTACCGTTTTTGTTGGAGTAATCAAGACAACTGGATTGTGCGTCGTGTTAGTATCTTGATGGTTTTACCAACGTTTGTAGACGCCGTATTAACAAGCGTCCCACTGGCGTCCATTTTGACAGAAACTGGCATTACTAGCTCATAGCCCTTAGCAGTTGGCGCATAGAAGCCTGAAGTGCCATCAGCCAAAATATTACTCATCAGCGAGGCAGATACAACACCTTGAGCACTCGTTATAATCTTGTACCAGCCAGTATCAACGTCCGATTGTGAACCATCATTATTGATGGCCACTAATTTATAATCACTAGTCAGGCCATTGACTTGGTTAGGCAACGTATCATCAATTTCAAAGTTAGTATACGGATACAATAAATCGGTACCAAAGTGGTTAATGTCCTGTTCAACCTTGTAATTAATAACGCTACCGGGCAATACTTTCTGGCCGTCAATTGAACGTCCTGAGGTGTCTGTGACCGTCTTTACCGGCGCCGGCGAAGCCGTATTACCTAATGGAGCTGAGCCAAACGTAATCCAGTAGCTTTGGTTATTAAAAAGGGGAGTCGCATTGTTATAGTTCATGCCAACTCTAAACGTGTTCGTACCACCATTTAACTGGTACATAACAGCACCCAGCGCATAATCCTTGTTTCCTAACCAATCCCAATCTGGAATTCCACCACCATATTCGGGATTAGTGACAGCGTCTGCGAACATACGCTGTGGATCATTGTTATGAGGCGCATATGCTTTCCCCGTGTTGTCAACAATTACCGAGGAATGATCCGCAACGTACGCTTTCTGACCATTCATTGCCTGAACATATTCGACATGATCTTGATCAGTACCCGTAACGTGCGATGAATGATCAATTGTCCAACTGCCATCAACCGTTGGCTAATTATTCAAAGACCAAAAACTAAGAAACGCTGCAACCCCATCCTTAGGAGTCAAGTCAATCACATTTCCATTTTGATCATAAAAAACAGGCGTGAAATCATAATCCCAACCAACAGTCCACATACCACCAAAAAGATTGTTGCTAAATATGATATCTCGATTCAAAGATTTATCTGTCAAATAAGGACTGAATTTATCAAATGTGACAACAATTTTCGAAATCTTTTGCCCATAAAAAGAAGCACCAGCTGGTTCATAAGTCCCAACCACTTTTAAGTTACTGGTATCTGCTCCAATTGGCCCATTTAGGTCAAGTTCCTTGATGCCATTGCTCGAGGCCAAATAATTAATATTTGTAGGTACATTGCTAGCATCATAAATATTTTGAGTCATATCACTAGGTAAGCCGGTAACTGCCCAACTTGTGATTGAGTTCTTATCATTTGTGATTAACAGGCCTTGCTTGTTTTGCGTTGTTTCATCTGGAGACAATCGACCAGCAGTATTCGTAACATTGCTAGCCGCTGCTATTCGTGTTAATTCTTGTGGTATCTTACTTGCTGCATAGACCGCTGACGCATGATTCTTAGCTGCCTGAGCTACTGCATCTGTCACGTCCCCTAGATCAACTGTGTTCACACTCTGGGATGCGTCACTTTGGCTGGCAATGGAAGCTATATGGGATTCGGCAGATGCCGTACTAGTTGAACTAGCTGCCTGAAATTGTGATGCATTCGACGTTTTACCTGTCGCAGAAGTCGCTAAGTTCTGAGCTGCCGAGGAAGTGCTACTTGCACTTGTTGCACTAACAGCTTGTGAACCATTAGCTGACGACGTTGTTGTACTAGTTGCTGAAGCAACACTCGTTGCACTAGTTTCCGAATTTGCCGTCTGACTGACCTTATTGGCTAACGAATCCGGAGCAGTAGATGTTGCTTGACTCACTGCTGAAGGAACAGCTGTAGATGTTGCAGATGGCGTTGATTGGCTAGCCATACTGGCTGGAGCCAGTGACGTTGCCGGTAAAGATGAAACCGAGTCGGTCGTGGTCTCTGCCTTAGTTGAACCTAAAGAAACTGGCGTGCTTACATTGTTTTTAGTTGTGTTAGATGTAACTGACTGAGACTGATTGGACGGGGCTGCTGTGGGGTTCGAGGAAGGCGCACTCTGACTACTAGTCTTCCCCTCTTGTTGAGCTGCAACAGCGGGCGTTGTTGAACTTAATGGAGTTGCATCAGCATGAGCTGTTGAATCGGCCCCCATCATGCCCATAGTCGACAATACAAAGATCCCCGCAAACACCCATTGCTTACCGACCTTATACGCCTTAACGTGCTCTTTGACGAGCGCATCTTGCTGTAGAGCCTTGATATTGATCAT